>JBHHXS010000081.1:0-12934 GCA_046757145.1 Phycisphaerae bacterium
GACGGGTATGGCACGCCCGCGAGCCGACAGGCCGCGGGCGAGACGCCGAATGTGCACCGACTGGGCATCTCCGAGAATGCAGATCTTCACCTCAACCCTCAACGCATGCCGGCGTGCCGTTCGCTGAAGCTCCCAGCTCCGCCCCCGACTCCGCCGTTGTCGGGCCGGTGAAGCTCCATCGATGATCGATGCACAGGACGCCCGACGCCGTCCCCTCGTCGTTCACGATCAAAGGGAAACGGAAGGGGGTGTCCAGCTCGGTTGTCCCTCGCTGTGCATCCCAGATGCGCGCGTTGAATAGATAATTCCCGCTGCCCACGGACAGCGTCGGCAGTGTGAGGGTAGCCACGTGCTCGCCTACTCTCCCCTCGAGCATGAGGCCGTCCCGCCCTGTGTTGACGCTCAAGAGGTTCTCGTGAGATGAGGAGCGCATGTTGACTTCCAGAACAAGCCGGGGAATCGCCCTATGTTGTCGGAAACGCAGCTCCACCGAGATCGGAGCCCTGGCGCGCGTCAACAAGATTTCGTCGCCCTTTTCGTTGAGGAACCGCAGACTCACGAGCTCGAGCGCGCGATCACGTGGGCTCTGGTGTAGGGCCACGTCGGTCGGTCGGGCTATGTGTGTCCGTGACATCGCGTTGAGATAGTGCCCGACGGCGTCGGGAGACGCGCCGTCGTAGACGCACCGCCCGCCACACAGGACAATCGCCCGCGGGCAGATCGATTGCATCTGATCGAGGTTGTGCGTGACGAATACGAGCGTCGTACCCCTGTCGACAAGCCGGCGCATGCGATCGAGGCATCGAAGCCTGAATACTGCGTCCCCGACCGAGAGCACCTCGTCGACGAGCAGGATGTCCGGATCGACATGGGCCGCTATGCTGAACCCGAGACGGGCGTACATTCCGGAGCTGTATCGCTTCACCGGCATGTCGAGAAAGCGCTCGAGACCGGCAAAAGCGACGATGGGGTCAAGCTTCGATCTGATCTCCGCCCGACTCATTCCGAGTATCGCACCGTTGAGGAATATGTTTTCTCTTCCCGTCAGATCGCCGTGGAAGCCGGCTCCGATCTCGATAAGTGCCGCCAGCCGTCCCCGCACCGTGACCTCCCCGCGATCGGCGCGGAGTATTCCCGCTAGCAGCTTGAGGACGGTGCTCTTTCCCGCCCCGTTCGGGCCTACGATGCCAACGGGTCGGCCTGCATCCACCGCGAAGTCCACGTCCTGCAGCGCCCAGAACATCGAACGCCTGGCGTTGGCGCGCCCACGCCGGGTGAAGCGCCCTATCTGCGCCCAGAGAAGATCACGCAAGGAATCATGCGTCGTACCGAGGCAGAACCGTTTGGACACATGAGAGAAGCGCACCACGGGGCTTGACATCAGATGCACTCCGCGAATCTGTACGACTTCTGGCGGAACCACGCCCAGCCGCCGATGAGCAGCCCCAGCGCGATGACCGTGGCATAGAGGAACCCGCCGGCTGCGGGAAGTTGTCCGTGGAGGATGCAAGCCCGGTAGGCGCTGATGATCGGCGCCATGGGGTTCAGCGCGATGAATCTCGCAAGACGCGAGCCGTCCTCCGGAATCGGGACGACCACTGCAGAGATGAACATCCACAACTGTATGGCCATGCTGAAGACATGGCGAACGTCTCGGTAGAACAGATTGCCCATGGCCAGCAGCAATCCGATCCCAACGGTCATCGCGACCTGGACGCACACCACAACCGGCAGGAACAGCAGCGTAGCACGAGGAACAAACGTCCAACCATCAGCTAGATTGAAGTATGCGATCAAGGCAATCAGGACGACCCCGGCGACGCAGAAGTCGACGAAACAGGCCGCCACCGACGACAGGGGAAAGACCTCGCGAGGGAAATACACCTTGGTTACGAGGTTGCGGTTGGCCACCAGTGAGTTGACGCAACCGTTCAAGCTCGCGCTGAAGAAGGTCCACGGTACAAGGCCGGTGTAGGCGAACAGCGCGTAGGGCATCCCCACGTGACCGAGGGCGGATGCGTCTATCGCGCGAGTGAAGACGAATGTGAACACAAGCATCATGGAGAGTGGGAGGAAAACCGCCCAGGCGATCCCCAGCAGCGACTGCTTGTAACGCACGCGCAGATCACGCCATGTGAGCGTCAGCAGCAGCTCGCGACGGCTGCACAAATCAGACCACACGTTTGTCGCTGAAACTGCGCGCACCGACACACCCACTTCCAGGTGACTGAAAGGCAGTTATACGAAATGATTATCGGTCGACTGACGAGCGGGCTTTGCTTATCCGCGCGACAACGTGGCGCTGCCGTACTCGCTTAGAAGAAGCCCCCGGAAGACGCATTGAAGGCCCCGAAAACGACATCTCCCACGAGCGAGTTAATGATGAGCTGGAGCAACGTGGCAGCGGCGCCAGGCACGTTAACGTTGCACGCACCGGTCTGCATCAGCATCCCAGCGGTCAGCATTACCGCAAGTCCCCTGCCTATACTGCTGAAACGTCTCACCATACTCCCCACACTAAGGGCTGTCCGCCGTAACACTACGCTCCGGCGCGACTAGCACGAGCTCGCTCGCAACATAGATTGGAATCGGGTCAACACCGCCCGTCTGGAGCCGTGTTCCCAACGCCCGGACACCCACGTAACGCCCGAGGTAGGCCTTCACATCTATCGTCGAATCCGAAGGGATCTCGACGTATCCTAGGGTCCGACCGCTCGGATCGTCCGGATCTATCAACCTGTAGCGCTGTGGATCGCGTTCCGGCGGGTAGAGCACGCTCTCGCGCAGCTCACCCTGCACGTCCAATCCGTCGGGTAGTGGGAGGGTCAATCGAGGCAACCGCATGCGCATGGAAAGGAAGTCCCTGCGCTTAGCCTCCGTCTGGGCGTCCAACTCCCGCAGACGCTTCACGGAGTCGGCTAATCCCATCATCCTATTGATCTCTTTGCATCGCAGCTGTGCATAACGCGCGGCTATTCGGTCCTCCTTCTGCTCAGCGATGGCCTGGTAGCGCTCAAGAAGCTGTGTGAAGCGGCGCTGCGTTACCGGCTTGGCGAGTTCCTGCCTGGTGTCTTCGTCGAGCTGTTCAAGTTGGCGGCGCTGCTCGCTCACCGGCAGCGCAGCAAAAGGAGATCTCGCCGTCTCATCGGCCGGTGCGTCAGTTGTCTCGACCGGCTTGTCGCCGGCCTCTAGAGCTCCGGTTGAAGGCGCCACGTCCGCTTCACTGGAGGCTGCAATCGGCACTGCGGAGTCCGTTTGGCTCTGCAGTTGCAGCAGCTCGTCGGGAACCGGTTCGACAAACTGCGCGCTGATCCATAGGGTGGCACCGGGCGGCGGGGTGATTCGCAGGAAGCCATCGGGCTCGGCGCCCAGAATCTCCACTTGCGCCCCCTTCGAGAGCATGGTCTGTACGGTGTATTTGTTCTTGTTGAGACTTGAGCCTGCACGCACGCGCACGTTGTTGCCGTTGACCACACCGTCTTTGCCGCCGCCCTCGTCGACATACTCGCCGGAGATCAGGCTGAACGAACCGGGCGGTGGGAGGATCTCGTACCACTCTCCGCGCCGGGAGAGCAAGGTCACGCGATCGCCCGCGTTGAGCTTGCAGATTGTGTAGTGATTCGTGCTGGGCCCGCTGCGCACATAGACGGCGTTGGCGGTGACCTCACCTTGACCGATGGCAGGGCCCGGTTGGCCTCGTGCGATGCTTGCTGCCAATACACAAGCCAGTCCTACGGCGTAAGCAACCCGGCCAGCCAAAAGATACTCGGTCCGGGCCACAAGGTGATGCAGTGCACCGTTATCCGCCCCCCTCCGAGCGGGCAACGACTCACGGATGCTTCGATTCGATGATCCTCTTTTCATCTGATTCGACTGCGACATGGAAGGCCGTCCTTTGCCAGATGGTTCTTGGTCATCCCCTCAACCATACTCAGCGTGGTGATGATACTGTTGTGTTTCCCGCGTGTCAACCGGCTGCGCTACTCCCAGGCCACGCGGCATGTGTTATACTGCCGCTCACTTATGAAGACAACACGCCGGTCACCAACTCAAGCCGTTGTTGAAACGGCCGATTCGCCCGCGCCGGTGGAAGGCGCTTGTGAGTTTCGCGCGGTCTGCGGAACCCGCGGTGCTCGAGACGTCAATGACCACGGGTCGATTCGGGCGATACACCATCCTAGCGTGCGACCCGGTGGAGGAGTTCGTCGCGTCGGCATCCGAATCGCAGTGCGCGTTTCACAGCTTTGCCAGTCGTGCCGCGAGCTATCCGCACGTGCGTTGTCCCGGTGCCGACATCCCGTTTTTCGGCGGTTGGGTAGGTTTTTTCACGTATGAGGCGGGCCTTGGAATAGAGCGAATTCATCGGCGACCGCGCGTTGATGCCGACGTGCCCCGAGCGGGGTTCCGCCTGTACGATTCGGCAGCGGTGTACGACCATTTCACGGACACCTGGTATGTAACAGCGGTCGACTGGCAGCCACCGATCTCGCGGCGGCGGCCTTCGGCCCGGTCACGCCTCGCGTCGCTTCGCGCGAAGCTTCAGAAAGCCGCGTGTGCCGCTACGCCCCCGCTGTGTCGTCCATGGACATCGTCGGAGCCCGTGCCGAACATGTCGATCCAAGCGTACCTCGCCAAGGTGGCCCGCGCCGCGCGCCACATTGAGGCTGGAGACATCTACCAGGTGAATCTAACTCAGCGCTGGACCGGGCGCACGGGCGCTACTCCCCTGGAGTTGTACCGAAGGCTGCGCAAGACGAGTCCGTCGTCGCATGCTGCACTGCTACCCTGGGGGAACTTCGCCGTGATCTCCGCTTCTCCCGAGCTGTTCCTCGAGCTCCGTGACGGGCACGTCGTGACGCGTCCCATCAAGGGAACACGCCCTCGTATCGGTGACCCGGTGGTGGACGAAGCTAGTCGTCTCGAGTTGACTACAAGTGACAAAGAGCGGGCTGAGCTTGCAATGATCGTCGATCTCGAGCGGAACGATCTTGGCAAGGTCTGCTCGTACGGGACGGTGCGCGTCACTGAGGTGGGCAGCGTGGAACAACATCCGACGGTCTTCCACAGGGTCGCCACGATCGAGGGCGACCTGCAACCAGGGCGCGACTGGCTCGATCTGCTGTTGGCCACCTGCCCCGGAGGTTCAGTGACTGGCGCGCCCAAAATCCGTGCGATGCAGATCATAGACGAGCTGGAACCGACGCCCCGCGGAGTGTACTGTGGCTCGATTGGTGTGATCGGGCTCGACGGGTCGATGTCGTTCAACGTCGCGATTCGCACGATGCTGCACACCGGCAACGTGGTGCACATCCACGCCGGCGGCGCGATCGTCGCCGACAGCGTACCCGGGCAGGAGTATGACGAGACCCTTGCCAAGGCAGCCGGCATGCTCCGAGCCCTGCAGTGCCCCACGACCGCGTCATATAGAGGTCGGGATAGAGTGGCAATGCTGTGACACCGGTGGTCTACTTGAACCGAGCTTTTCTTCCCGCTGGCGAGGCGAGAGTCAGCGTGCAGGACGGGGGCTGGCTCCACGGCGCCGGGTTGTTTGAAACGATGCGTGCCGAGGCGGGGCGAGTCTTCAGGCTGGAGTCGCACATAGGTCGGCTCAGGAAATCCGCCGAGAAGCTGCTCAGGCCGATCGAGCGCGACCGGCTCCCTTCACGCGTGGACTTCCTCGACCTTCTCGAACGCAACGCCCTAAAGGACGCTCGGGTTCGCATGACCGTCTCAGCCGGGCCTGTGACGCACGACGATCCTGAAGCCTTTAGCCCGACCGTTTGCGTCACTGCAACGACACTCGCCCCTCCCGCTCCCAAGACGTACGAAACGGGAGTGCAGGTGGCCCTGTGCGACTTCCGGCTGGCACCCGGTGATCCTCTTGCCGGACACAAGACTACCGCGTACCTGGCCCGGCTGCTCGGCCTGCGCGCGGCACAACGGGCCCGATGTATGGAGGCCCTGTGGTTCACGACGGGCAACCTTCTGGCTGAAGGGTGCGTCAGCAACGTGTTTGTGGTCAAGGACAACGTCCTTAAGACCCCCCCGCTCGACACGCCGGTACTGCCCGGCATCGCTCGTGCCAGCGTGCTCGACCTCGCCCGCGAGAATGAAATCGAGGCGTTGGAATGCCCGCTGACCATCGACGACCTGCTTGATGCCGACGAAGTCTTTCTCACCAGTGCCGTCATAATGGTGATGCCGGTGGTCCGTGTCGAGAAGCGGGACATCTCCGCGGGGCGCGTGGGACCCGTCACAGCGCGACTGCTTGAGGGCTATAGGAATCTGATTCGCAAGGAATGCCGACACGAATGAGCACGACTCAGCGATCATCGAAGACGCGGACGGTGGCAGACCTCGCAGAGGCGATGGAGTCGATCGCCCCGGCGTGGCTGGCTCAGGAGTGGGACAACGTTGGGCTCGTAGCGGGAGATCCGTCGGCGACAGTGCGACGCGTCTTGTTGTGCGTCGACATGACCGCGGGAGTCGTTGACGAGGCGTTGCGAATGAAGGCCGACCTGATCCTCGCCTACCATCCGCCGATTTTCACACCCATCCGTGCCCTGCGCGCTGACGGTGTCGGAGCCGAGACCTGTGTATTCCAATGCATTCACAACGGAATCGCGGTCTACTGCACGCATACTGCCCTGGACGCGGCCGACGGCGGCACCAATGACATCATCGCCTCGCTTTGCGGCATCCAGGAAACTGAAGCTCTTGAACATGTTGAGGAGCGAAGCTCTACGGAGTTCAAACTTGTCGTCTTCGTCCCTGCTGAACATCTGGAAAGCGTCGCCGACGCCATATTCAACGCCGGTGCCGGCAACATCGGCGACTACAGCCGGTGCAGCTACCGCCTGACGGGCACGGGCACGTTTTTCGGTGGAGAAGAGACCGATCCAGCGATCGGAGAGCGCGGCCGGATGGAGTATGTCGACGAAGTTCGCCTTGAATCCGTCGTTCCTTCAGAAGCTCTGCCCGGGGTAGTCGCGGCGATCCACCGGATCCACCCTTACGAGGAGCCGGCCTTCGACATCTACCCGCTAAAGGCGAAACCGACGCGCGGCATCGGGCGCTGCGGCACGCTGGCACCACGATGCTCGCTGCAAGCGCTGGCTCGCCGATTGGTGCAGGCCACGTCGGCGCCGAACGTACAGATCGTCGGGCCGGCGGATCGCACGGTCACCCGTGCTGTCATCGTGGTGGGCGCGGCGGGCAGTCTGCCCTTCCGAATCTCCATGACATCACATGACGTCATCGTCACAGGTGAAATACGCCATCACGATGCCCTCAAGATCAGGCGATTGGATTGTACGGCAATCGCGTTGGGACATTGGGCGAGCGAACGTCCCGTCCTGGCACCGCTCGCACAGCGCCTCAAGACACTCCTACCGGGCATCGAAGCCAGGGTCAGCAAAGCAGATCGCGATCCGTTCAGGCCGATCCCAGCCGACGGCCGTTGACACAATGGCAGCGTTGGGACTCGGTGAGGTGCATCCGGGCGCCTGGGCGCTCGTCTTACATCCGAGGGGCATTACGCACGTCGGCGCGTGCGGTGCGTCGTCGAGCCGGACGGGGCGCACTGGCAGGTCGCCCGATCGACGCACACGCGTCGCGTGCTCGCGGAAGACAAGACGTCCCGTGAACGCGCGCTTCCAGCGTCCAGTCTCTCGCCGGAACCGTCACGGCCCGTCTCGCCGAGGCGGATTCGTGAGTACGGTGGTATGCAGCCGATAAAAGTCGCGGTGTGCGCGCCGAAATTGGCGTGTCGCCGTCCGGCGCTGGCACTACTAGGTTGGGAAGTCGAGCGATGCCGTCGGGTTTTCAGCAGAAGATTGTGTCCTTGGATGCGCTCCTGTCCGCTGCAAGCAATGCGCGCAAGCTAGGCAGGACTATCGTGCAATGCCACGGGTGCTTCGACATAGTCCATCCCGGGCACATACGCTACCTCGAGTTCGCGAGGCAGCAGGGGGCCGTCCTTGTGGTCTCGCTGACCGGCGATTCGGACATGTCGAAGGGGGACCAGAGACCCTACATCCCTCAAGAGCTGCGCGCGGAGAATCTCGCTGCCCTGATGTTCGTCGATTATGTCTACATAAACCCGGCTCCCACCGCGGAGGAGGTTCTCGCCAAACTCAGGCCGGATGTATACGTCAAGGGTCGCGAGTACGAACACTCGAGCGACCCGGGTTTCCTGGCGGAGAAGGGGGTGGTCGAGTCTTACGGTGGAAGAATCATCTTCTCCAGCGGCGAGATTGTGTTCAGTTCCACGGATCTCGTGGAGCGCATGGGTGTGCGGCCCGAAGGGGAGTCGCATCGGCTCAACCTGGTCTGCCGCCGCCACGGCATAACCGCTACCTCCGTCGAGCACACTCTAGGCCGCTTCCGCGATCTGCACGTGTTGGTAGTGGGCGACGCGATCATCGACAGGTACGTTCTGTGTGATGCCTTGGGTGTCGCTGCCGAGTCGCCCATGCTCACGCTGGCGGAGCGGGACGCGCAGAGCTACGTCGGCGGAGCGGCGATCGTCGCTCGCCATGTGGCAGCCCTGGGTGCCCACGCGTTTCTTCTTAGCTCCGGCGGCAACGACGAGAACTCCAGAACCGTCACCGAGCTGCTCGAGGCAGAGCAAGTGCAGGTGCATCTCATAAGGTCCAGACCCACGATCGTGGAGAAAACCCGCTTCCTCGCGGAAGACAACAAGCTGTTCAAAGTCGACAGGGGGCAGCGCCTTCCGCTGGACACCGTTGCGGAGCGGCGGGCGTCCGTTATCCTCGAGCAGCAATCGAAGATTGCCGACGCAGTCATCTTCTGCGATTTCGGCTACGGGATGGTGACCGATGCGTTGCTGAGCCGCGTGCTCCCCACGCTGCGCCAGAACGTGCGCGTCCTGACGGCCGACGTAAGCGGCGCGCGCACCGGATTGCTTGGCTTTCGACATGTCGACCTCCTGTGCCCCACCGAACGCGAGGTGCGCACCATGCTCAACGATTACAGTTCGGGGCTCTCGGCGATCGCGTGGGAGATCATGGCACAGACCGATGCCAGACATCTTGTCATAACCCTCGAGAAGCGGGGCATGGTGGTGTTCAAGCGTCGCAGCCAACAACGTGCCTCTCCAGAATGGTCCGGCCGGCTAGAAAGCGAACAGTTCCCCTCTTTCGCGGACCACGTCATTGACCGCCTGGGATGCGGCGACGCCCTTCTTGCAGCGGCGACACTGTCGTTGGCGGCAGGAGATGATCTCATGCAGGCTGCCTACTTGGGCAACGCCGCTGCGGCACTCGAACTCTCCATGATGGGAAACGCGCCGATCGAGGTGGACACTCTGCGCAGTTGGCTTCGCGCCCGCCCGGAATTGACTCCCACAACAAGCGCTCAGCCAGTAATGGCTTCGCGGTGAGCGCTGCCTTCCGCTGTCTCCGTAGCATAACACGCGCGCGCTGTCACCCTCCGGCGCTCCCAAGCCGGAGCGTGAGACACACGAGGCGGTGCGCGACTGTTCAGCAGGTGTCCCTGCCGGTGCCGGTGCCGCGAGCGGGGCGGCTACGCGAGCTGACAGGCGTCACGAGTGCGATGAGTTGATTGGGGCCAGGGCGTTGATCGCGGCGTAAATCCTCTCGGTCGCGGCACGAACCGTGTCACGGTTGTGGCGTTGGGTTCGGAATTCGCTTAAGTCGACCGGCGAGCCGAAGCGAACCAGCGCTCGATGCCGTGTGAGCAGCCCGCATATGACGCTCTCGCGGTACGTGATTCCGCTGATGTGCACGGGGACCACCGGTGCTTGGGTCTTCAGGGCAAGCATGGCGACGCCGTCCTTAGGCTCGACCGCTTCACCCGGAGGCACTATCCGTCCTTCGATGAAGACTCCCAGGGCCTTTCCGCTGCGCAGGTGGCGCATCGCTCGTTTTGTAGCTGTGGTGTCACGCCCGTCGCGATTCACGGGAATGCACTCGACCATCCGCAGGAAGAACCTGACGACCGGCCAGTTCGTATACTCCCTTGCCACCAAGAAGGAAATGGGCCTATAGGGTACGGCAGCACTGAGGAAGAGCGGGTCGGCCGAGCACGTGTGGTTGGCAGTGAGGATCACCGCACCGTGTCGCGGCACCGTGGGTCGTCCATCACGCCGCAAACGCCACCAGAACCGGGCGATGAACTCGTTGATGTTTTCGGCTGCGGTAAGCCCGGTCCCATGCGTTCCTCGCCTGAGTCGCACCACCAGCGTCAGAATCCCGGCACCGAAAGTAGCGAGGGAGACACCCAACAGAATGAACCCCACCCATCGATCCACGTTGGTCCACGCGGGAACCCCGAGCACGCCCGTTGCCAGCAGCAGCGACGCCGTAGTGCACACGTCCCGAACTCCGAACACACGCCCGCGAAAGCGGTCGGCAACCGTCCGCTGGAGCAGGGAGTTGAAGCTTGCCATGACCGCAAGCGCGAAGAAACCGGCGACAACTATGCCCACCGCGCCGATCCATGCCGCTGTGGTGGGCTCCAACGGCAGAAACACCGTCAACGCAAAGACCGTTATCCCCACACTGATGCCGATCAACCCCCAGGTGATTGCGATTTCACTACGAAGGGCTTCGCCCAGGATCGAGATGGCAAGCGCCCCGAGAAAGAAGCCCAGCCCGAGCAGCGCACGGTAATTGCTCATCGCCCCGTACGTACCGTGATACACGTCGCGCACCACAGCCGGTATCACACTGTTCACCAGCGGGCCGCAGAACCAGACCAGGGAGGCGACCGCGAGCAGCTCGACCACGTGTCGATGACACCACGCATAGTGAAAACCCGCCCGCAGCTGTCCGGGGGTGCGTCGACTTTCAACGCCGACCGCCTCAGGTGAACGCCGGCGCGGTGACCTCAAAAAACCCAGCAGCACGGCGCTGGCAAGGAACGTAGCCGCATCCACGCGGAAGGCGATATGCGGATCATAGTTGTCGGCCAGATACCCGCCCGCCTTGGCTGCTGCCATAGTCGCGATGATCCCCAATCCGGCGATCATGCCGTTGGCGCGGACGAGCTGGCCGGGGCGGATAAGCGTTGGGAGCAGGGCCGACCGCGCGGGGGAGAATACCGCAGCAAAGACACCTACGAAAAGAAGCGGAGCAAACGGGCCCCAGGGGCCCCAATCCTGCGTCCACATGATCAGGACCAGGAAGCAGGACATCAGTCCGACGCGTACGAGGTCGGCACCGATCATCAGAAGCCGTCTCTCGAAGCGGTCAGCCAGCAACCCCGCAACCGGAGCAAGCAAGAGAAACGGCACGAAAAACGTGAAGGACATGCGGGCGCTCAGCGGGGTTATGTCGACCTCCGTGCTCAAGGCATCCTGCGTTTTCAGGATCGCCATTTCCGATAGGTGATCCCCCAACGCACTGACTGCGTATGCGCAGGAGAGGAGCACGAAGTTGCGGTTGCGAAGCAAGCTCTCCTGAAACTCGCGTCGTTCGTGCATGACTGGAATCATTGTTGTCGGGTGCTTTCTGATGTTGTGGGCGACCGCCGCGTCTGCGTGGATCGCCTGGGGCGGTCATCGCGCCTGCAATGCTAATGCGCCGGCTTGCGCTTGAATAGCCTCGACGTAGCATGCCCTGCCCGCCACACGATGCGTCGGGATGGCACACCGCGGCGGCCCGCGCCGGGCTGCCCAGCCCCTCCGCTACGCCTCCCGCCGCTTTATACCGACCTGTACTGTAGAGCCAACGGTTTCAGCCGTGTAACGGGGCGGAAGCGCGTTGCAAAAGTTGCCTCCGCCCCGGACAATGATCCGACGCGTGCCCGTTGGGCTTGGTGGCTGAATCCTCGGTGGAATGTACGAGATGAGCTTGACTACCGGTATGAGAGCACAGTTGCTGCTTGTGACGTGGTGTTTCGCAGCTACGGTCTTGCCTGCACCTGTTCGATCGGAGGATCCCGAGGGCAACAGTCCATCCACTGCGCAGGCGTCCGACAAACAGGACAGCAAGGGCGGCGTGCCACCCGAGACCGAACAAGCGCAGCCGGGCCAAGCGGCGTCGCCTAAGCAGGCGGATGCGGCCGACCGGGATGATGCAAAGGTGAAAAAAAAACCCACTGTTAAGCAGAGCTCAGTCAAGGGTCTGAAAGCGGTGGCATCGAGGCAGGGAGTAAAGTATTGGGACATTAAGACCGGGGACGGTGAGTCGCCCGATCCCAACGCCACCGTCGTGTTGCATTACTCCACTTGGCTCGGTGACGGGACACTCATGCACACGACCCGCGAGCGCAATCAGCCGGAGCGCCTCGAGATCAAGTGGCTTCCCCCGAGTCTAGCCGACAACCTGTTGACCATGAAGGTTGGGGGCACACGCCGCATCGAGATTCCCGGAGGAACGCCCTACGCCGCCATCCGACGCCCGCCCGGAGTCCCTCCCGGAGCCGACCTTATATATGAGGTCGAGCTCGTCGCTGTTAGCCGAACGCGGGAACCGCCTTCGCAGACCAGCGTGGCAGGTATTGACCCTGTTACGACCGCATCAGGCCTGAAGTACTGGGATATCAAGGTAGGCAAGGGAGAATCACCCAAGCCCGATGCCATCGTTACCGTTCAGTACTCCGGCTGGCTCGCTGGTAATGGTAAGCTTTTTCAGAGCACGATCCAGAACGGCAGAGCAGAGTCGTTTCGACTGGATAAAGTCATCAAGGGCCTGGGGGAAGGCATAGAGTCTATGAGAGTCGGGGGTAAGCGACGCCTGGAAGTCCCTCCGGAGTTGGGTTACGGTGCGGAGGGGATGAACCGCTTCGTTCCGCCCAACGCCCGCTTGGTTTTCGAGGTGGAACTCCTAGCCGTTCAGGATCCCCTACCCCGCCCAAAGCAAAGCTCGGTAGAGGGCATAGAACCCGTCGTTGTTCCTTCGGGAGTGAAGTACTGGGACATGAAGATCGGGCCCGGAAAGTCGCCCCA
>JBHHXS010000082.1:0-12841 GCA_046757145.1 Phycisphaerae bacterium
CGATGTGCCATTAGCTCAGCATTCACGGCGTTTGACGCGGCAGCATCGACGCGGTCGGGCGAATGTGGTGACGGATTCTCCCTCCAAACCGCCATCACGGCATCGCGCAGGCGGCTTCGCACTCGGAAGTGTCTAACTTGAGCAAGCCGTCAGCTCTCTCCCCCAACATCCCGCCAGACAGCAAGATAGCAGAGTCGATTCTCCTCAGCTTCGTGGCGCCGCAGGAGGGCTATGAGCTCGCGGATGCGCGTGAAGCAGACGTCCTTATCCTCGAGTGGCAGGTCGACTAATGAGTCTACACAGCGCAGGATGCGGTCGAGACTGCCGAGCATGGCAGAATGCTCTTTGCGCAGGCGATCATAGTCTCCAGTAAGCTCCGGCGGCACCGGGCCTCCGCCGAAATCGCCCGCCGAAATCGCGTCCGATCCGTGCTGTGTGCGGATGCGCGCGTGCAGCGTACGGAGCTCCCCGCGCAACGCCTTGTAGTACTCTTCATCGAACAAGTGGTCGGAGGCTTTGTCCAGCATTTGCTCAACCGCTGCGATTGCCGCCCTCGTGGAGTTCGCGCTAATCGGGTCAAGCTCGCCTCTAATACTCGCGTCTGCGGTTGTCATCGCTGCTGTCCTCCAGCGTGTCATCGACTTGGCGCAGGTCCAACGAACCCGCAGTGGAGAATCCTCCATGATTGCTCATCAGAGCATATGCGCTCAGCGCAGATTTTGCAACCGGCAACGCACGGGCGTTTCATTGTCGCGTTAACTTTCCAAACGTCACTGTACAACGTGTGGCAGATGGAGAACGGGCCTGAGCACGCCACGCCCGCGTCATCGCGGATTGCTGGTCGGGATTCCGCCGGCCTGGTAGGGGTATTTGGCAGGCTGCACCTGTACACGCGAGGCGGAGCCGCACGCACGCTACTCAAGGATTGGGTCAGCCGGCCGTACACTTCACGAATCTTCCTACTCGCGCTACTCGCGGGATGGCCCGGCAGGTTGGACTGGCTTCCGGGGTCGGGCTTTGAACTACCGCGGCGTTGTCTATGATACACGCTGCCGATGCGTTCGGTTAGGCGCGTGTGCGGACCCGACCCCCTGAACTCGGATTCTAGACTGTCGTCGGATGGTTCATGCAACGTGGTGCCGAGCGTTCCGAGCATAGGGTGGGCCGAACGTGCGGGTCGATGAGCGCAGCGAATAGCAGGTGAGCCCCGCTGCAACGCGGTCGGAGAGACACGGGCCGACGAGACTTGAATGGAGGGTTTTCCGATGGTTGGTAAGATCGACTGGTACTACCACCGCAAGGGGTGAACGTCGTGCGTAAAGACGCAAGGGTTCCTTGCAAAGAATGGCATCGTTGCCCAGGCCGTCGTCGACGCTCGGGCGAAGCTGGGACGTGAGGACGCACTGCAACTTGCCAGAGGTGCCTCCACAGTTATCGTTGCGAAGGGCAAGAAGGTGGTCAGCTTCTTGATGAAGAAGGACCCACCTGATGATGCGACCCTTCTTTCGCACATGCTAGGTCCTACCGGCAACCTCCGTGCCCCGACAATACGCAGCGGGAAGACCCTGCTGGTGGGCTTCAACGAGGAGGCGTACAAGGGTACGCTCGGGCTGTAAGCGAAGGGCATTACGGCACATGGATGGTGTCACATGCCAGGCAGCGGTTTGGACGGCGCGTGTCGACGCATGCTGAAAGCCGGAGAGATTCGTTCACTTGTTGTGCTCTGCCTTGCGCCTCCCGTCTGCGGGTGCCCGCACGCCCCTCCTATTGCACGGGCACCAGCAGCGTTGTCGTTAGCTGATCGAGAAGCGCTACGCGCTATCGCCTTGACCGAGTTCGACGGTGCCGTCTTCTACAAACCACATCCCGTGGCAGAGGCGGATGCGCTGTCAGAGCTAGCGCCTCTGATCGTTCAGCAGGTACTGCAGGATCATTCGAGTTCTGTCCGGCCGGTGCGCACGCTGACCGGAGTCAACCTGGAGGCGACGACGGGGGGCGCAGCACTCAGCGTGCCGGTCGCTGACGGCCTCGAAGTGCACGGCGGAGCTTCTTACGTACGCATTCGAGGAAAGCGCTTCGCCCAAGTAGTCTATCTATGGAACAATCGCGCGGACCCCGGGAAGCACGGGTCGCATTGGCAGGGTATAAGAGGAACGCTCGGAGAGGATGGCTTTCCACTGGCATGGGAGGTGCTGGGGTTGCAAGATGCAATCAGGCGTTTCTTCGTCTCCGACACGTTGGAGAACGCGGCGGCTGCGAAGTTCGGTGACGCGCTCCCAGGGAGGTCCTTCGCGGTTGAGCGGCCTGCCGAGGAAGCACCGAACGCCCTTGTGGTCCGCACGGTGGAGGACGGTCCGATCCCCTTGGGACCCTACGTCTATATCGGCGCAGACACCAACGAAGTCACCACCCTGCTGTGCCGATGTAGCCCCGCTCAAGTGAACAGATTCGTCAATACGCTTTACTACCGCATAAGTCCGCTGGAGGATGTCGAGCCGTCTGCAGCAGCCATGGTTGAGACGAAGAACGATCTGGATCGGTGTCTTCGGTGGCCCTACGGCAACTGATGCTCGATGTGCCGATCGCACTGCACTTATGAACGTCTGCGAGGTATTCTACAGCATCCAAGGTGAGGGCAAGTACGCGGGTGTGCCCAGCGCATTCGTTCGTACCAGCGGGTGCAACCTCCGCTGCACATGGTGCGATACGCCTTACACCTCGTGGGATGCAAAGGGCGATCCGCTCAAGACCGACGATATCCTCAAGCGAATATCAGGCTATCCGACCAAACACGTCGTTGTGACCGGGGGGGAGCCGCTCCTCGCACCGGACGTAACGGACCTGACGAGCCACCTGCGGGCGGCGGGCTATCACATCACCATCGAGACCGCAGCGACCATCTGGCGGGAGGTCACTTTTGATCTGGCCAGCTTGAGCCCGAAGCTTGCGAACTCCACGCCCTGGCATCGTGACGGCGGTCGCTGGGCTGAGCGCCATGAACGCGCGCGCATCAACGTTGAGGTTATTCGTCGCTTCATGGCAAGCGGCGATTATCAACTGAAATTCGTCGTGCAGACGGCCGAAGACTTGGACGAAATCGATCGTTTGCTGGAACAGCTTGGCGTGCACGAGCCGGGCAACGTTCTGCTGATGCCGGAGGGGCGGACGAGAGGCGAATTGGCCGGGCGTGCACGCAGTGTTGCCGAGTTGTGCCTCAAGCGAGGCTTTCGGTACTGTCCACGCCTGCATATAGAGCTGTACGGCCAGACCCCAAGCACGTAAGATAGCAGGTGCTTCGGGCCGGACGGAGCGGAGCCTATGAATGCCGCACGTGTTGCGGGGTTAGGACTGGTGGTCGCCGCTGTGTGCACAGCGAAGCCCGATCACGCTGCCTCGGCGGACGGGGAGAACAGCAACAAGACAGTACGTCCGCCTCAGTTCGCTGCAAGCTGGTACCCGGGTGATGCCGGAGCGCTTGCCAAGGAGGTGGACGACCTGCTTGCTCGTGCTTCAGCGCCCGCGTTTTCCTGCAAGCCAACCGCGATCATATCGCCTCACGCCGGCTATCGCTTCAGCGCGGCGACGGCGGCGGCCGGTTATCGGTACCTCAAAGGCCATGAGTACTCTCGCGTTATCGTTCTGGCGTTCAGTCATCGGGGCACCGGACGATACGCAGGCGTGGACGTCCCTGAGAGTATCACTGCGTACGCGACACCGCTGGGCGAGGTCCCCGTAGATCGCGCAGTCTGTGATCAGCTCCTACGCCACCCGCTCTTCACATCACATCCCGGAGTCGACCGGGGAGAGCACTCGCTCGAGTTGCAATTACCGTTCCTTCAACGGGCGCTGGGGCACTTCACACTGGTCCCGTTGTACGTGGGGCGGGTGACGGACTCGATCTGCGCTGCGGCCGCGAACGCGCTCTTACCCGTGCTCGATGAGAAGACACTTCTTGTTGCCAGCAGCGACTTCACGCATTTCGGCCCGCGCTACAACTACACACCATTCAGTGACGATGTCGCAAACCGAATCCGCACGCTCGCCGATGAGGCTGCTGCCGTGATCGAGCGTTGCGACTACGACGGCTTCCGGGAGCATCTGCGACGTACGGGTGATACGATCTGCGGTCGGTCGCCGGTGAGCCTGCTGCTGCGCGTACTATCGATGCGCGGACGCCAGCAGGGTGTTCGAGCCGGGTTCGATACATCGGGCCGGATTACGGACGATTGGACCAACAGCGTGACTTATCAGTCGTTTGTGTTCTCGTCCCGGCCGGGAACTCTCGCGGACCGTGACCGGGCGCAGCTTCTACAACTGGCCCGGGGTACGGTAACGGCGTATGTGACGGGTGAGGCGGTGCCAGCCGTTGTCTCCGATAACCTATCCGAGGCTTTGCGCGCCGATGGAGCCTGCTTTGTTACGCTGGAGAATCACGGTCGACTCCGAGGGTGCATCGGCAACATGCTTGCGGACAGACCGCTCTATAACGCCGTCATACAGAACGCCGTGTCAGCTTGCCGCGATCAACGATTCCGGAATGATCCTGTCACTACGCCTGAGCTTGATCAGCTCAATATCGAGATCAGCTACTTGACTCCCCTGCAACGCGTAGAGAATAGTAAGGATATCGTTGTGGGGCGGCACGGTTTGCTGATCGCTGTCGGCCAGCACCGCGGAGTCCTGCTTCCGCAGGTAGCCGCACGGCGCGCCTGGACACGCGACGAATTCCTCGCTCACACCTGCCGTAAGGCGGGTCTGCCCCCCGAGGCGTGGAAGGAGCCCACGGCAGAGATATACTCTTTCGAGGCGGAAGTGTTCGGGGAGACGGAGCCGCGATCACCAGGCAACTGACCATCATCGACGAGCATGGGCCGGAGTAATACGATGTCACATGAAAGGAGTCGACGTCAGTTTCTTGCGCAGCTCGGCACTCTTACGGCCGGTGCCGCGGTATCATCCAGGTCTCTGCTGTCCACGGCATTGGGTGAACTCGAGCAGTCGAAGTCCCGCGTGGTCATAGCACGCGACGAGGCGCTTGCACGCGGCAGCTTGGATGCACAGCGCGATCTTCTTCGGAAGCTCATCGACGCCGCCATGCAGCGCGTGACCGACGCTGCCGATGCGGCACAGGCGTGGCGAGCAGTGTTCGCTCCGGGTGACCGCGTTGGGATCAAGGTAAACACTCTGGGGCTCTCCACGCACCCTGCGGTCGTTGGAGCGATCGTCGAAGGACTTCGCGATGCCGGTCTTCCTGCGGAACAAATCGTCATCTGGGATCGCTTCGACGTTGAACTAGCCCAGGCCGGCTTCACGCTGAACAAAGCAGCCGGCGGCGTGCAGTGCCGGGGCACTGACGCTGAGCAGATCGGGAGCGGGTATCAACGTAAGGTCGAAAGCAGCGGAAGGATCGGTTCCTGTTTCTCGCGCATCGTCGCTGAGCAGGTGGACGCCTTGATCTCGGTGCCTGTGCTCAAGGACCATAACCTCGCCGGTGCAACGCTCGGTCTGAAGAACTTCTACGGTGCGATTCACAATCCCAACAAGTACCACGAGCATAACTGTGATCCGTACATTGCGGACGTCGTGTCACATCGCTTCATACGCCCCAAGTGGAGGTTGACTGTGTGCGATGGGACGAGGGCCCAGTGCAACGGCGGTCCCGCGTATCATCCGGGATATGCTTGGCAGTTCGGTGGGCTCATAGTGAGTACGGATGTCGTCGCGGCCGACGCAGTAGCCGCCAATATTCTCGATTCCGAGCGCACCTCACGGAGGCTCAAGTCCCTGGTTGACGAGGAGCGCCCGCCTAAACATATCGCCACTGCGGCAGCGCGCGGTCTGGGCATTGCCGATTTGGATCGAATAGAGAGAGTCGAACTGTGAGTTTGGCCGACGACATCCCAACGGATGCCCACGGGAATCTCTTCTTCACGCCTACCCGTCGAGATCTGCTGCGGTGGGGTGCCGCCTGCAGTGCCGCCGGAACGCTAATCCGGCTTGGTGTCCGGACAGCCCGGGCGCAGGATGTCGCGGGGACTGGTGCGCTCGTAGGACCGCGGCTTGAGGGTGTGGTACGTCATAAGGCGTTGTTCTGGGAAAGCGTTGAAGGCACTAGGGTAAAATGCGTTCTGTGCCCGCGAGAGTGTGAGGTTGCCGACGTTGAACGTGGCTATTGCGGCGTGCGCGAGAACCGTGACGGTGCATATCAGACGCTCGTCTACGGCACCCTGTGCTCGGCCAACGTCGATCCGATCGAGAAGAAGCCCCTGTTCCATTATCTCCCAGGCACAACCGCCTTCTCCATTGCCACGGCAGGCTGCAATATCGAATGCAAGTTCTGCCAGAACTGGCAGATAAGTCAGTTCCGACCGGAGCAAGTAAAGAGCGTAAAGGTGACACCGGAGAGACTCGTGGCTTCCTGCAAAGGGCGGGGGTGTCCCACGATAGCGTACACGTATTCCGAGCCGGTCATCTTCTATGAGTACATGCGCGATTCTGCTGAATTAGCTCGCGCAAGCGGTATCGGCAGTGTTATGATATCCAACGGGTACATTCAGGAGAAGCCGCTCAGGCAGCTCTGCCGACACCTCACCGGTGTTAAAGTCGATTTCAAGGCATTCAGTGAGAAGTTCTATGCGGACACCTGTGCCGGCAAGCTCAAACCCGTCCTTGCCACGCTCGAGGTGCTCAAGGAAATCGGCATCTGGTTCGAGCTGGTGGTTCTAATCATCCCCACCCTGAACGACTCGCCGGGCGAGATAAAGCGGATGAGCAAATGGGTCGTCGAGCATCTCGGGCCCGATGTTCCCATGCACTTCACGCGCTTTCATCCGACGTATCGGATCACCAATCTCCCGCGTACTCCGGTCGCGACGCTCGACCGGTTGCGGCAGATCGCACTGGACAGCGGCGTGCACTATGTTTACGCCGGTAACGTCCCCACTCACCCCGGCGAGAATACCTACTGCCACAACTGCAGCCACGAGTTGATACGGCGTATCGGGTTCCGCGTACGCTTCAACAGGATTAGCGAAGGCAAATGCCCCAACTGTGGCACTGGGATCCCGGGTGTGTGGGCACGCGACCAGGCCCTGTCCTTCAAACCGCGCGAATCACCAGCACTCTCCAGCACCAATCAAGCGAGCTGAATCACTCCGTGTGTGGCTCGGCACAGCGGAGCCTGAGCCCCAAGAGCAAGCACCAGGTCCATGCGCCCGCCACCTGCCCTCCCGGCTCGGAAAGATGGCGCGTAGTCGCGCACGGTGTTGTAGCGGTGCGCTCAGTAAGTTCCGCGACTATCCGAGCCACGGGCTGGGATGCGCGCTCTACCGGGCTCTGGAGGGCGGTCACCTCGCTTTGCACGGCGTCGCGAGTATACTTGCGCATTCGGATCAGCGTGATCGAGGAGCGCCATGCTCGCCACGTGCGACGATGCCCAACGTGGTTGAAGATGCAGGTGCGTCGCCAGCCGATAGCCGCGGAACATTGACAACGTGAGACGTAGGATAGTCATATGCTTGGGGCTGCTATTGGCCGTGTGCCTTCTAGGTGACGCCGTGGCCATGTGGTGTCTACGTCGCAGCGTTGATCAGCTCAAGACCCTCGCTGAAGCGCATCGCATCCAATCGATGCGCGCGGCGCTGACAGCCGACGGTATTCGCGTCCAGATGGATCTCTTTTCGAGGCTCGCTGGGCACCATCACACCGAGACCCAGAGGCGCGACAACGTGCGGCGATTCAGGGCTTCGCTCCACCGCTGCGGCACGTGCCACCACCCGCCGGAGCTTCAGGCTGAGTTCGACGCGATACGTAGAAGCTTCGAAGCGTACCAGGCGGAAGCGGAGCCGCTTTTTGCAGGCGGAGTCGAAAGCAACGGGCCGACCGAGCAAGCTGCCATCCGACACGCTGATGAGTTCGTGGAACGGACCACGGCGCTGGCCGACCGCGCGGCAATGCACCTGGCAGTCAGCAGCACGGCCGCCGGCGCGAGCATTCACAAAGCCTGGATCGTTCTTATCGTCACCCTCGTAGTCTTGCTCCTGGGAGGCGGCGTGGTGGCATTCCACCTCAAAGCGCGGCTCTCGAAACCGGTAGAGACGCTGGTCGAGGGGATCAAGCGAGTCGGCGCGGGCGATTTGAGCTTCCGCTTTCCTCCCTACGCCGACGAGGAATTCCGCCTGCTAGGTGAGGCCTTTAACAGAGCCCATGAAGACCTGGAAAACGTCCGAGACAAGATTCTGCAGACGGAAAGACTGGCTGCCGTGGGCAAGCTGACTGCCGGTGTGGCACACGAGGTACTGAATCCACTCGCAAGCATCTCCTCAGTAGCCCAGTTGATGCGCCGCCGGAGCGCATCAGACGAGCAGACAAAAGAGATTGACCTGATCATGGAAGAGATAGCCCGTGTCTCCACCGTGTTGCGCGAGCTGCTCACGTTCTCCAGGCCGGAGGTGAGCGAACAAAAGACTCCGGTAGATCTTGCCGCGGTACTGGACCATGCAGTGACGCTGGTGGCGTACGACCCGCGCGCCCGTGGTGTCGATATCCGCCCGCGTTATGACTCGAACCTCTCGCCTGTCTGCGCTGATCGCGACAAGCTCCTGCTGGTCTTCACCAATATCATGCTCAACGCGCTCGACGCCATGACCGGCGCGCAGAGCCGATCAGGTTTCCTGGCCATCAGCGCCCAATGTCATCAAGACACCATGGTGGTGGAGTTCGAGGACAACGGCGTGGGTATGACCAAAGAGCAGATTGCCCACGCATTTGAGCCCTTCTACACAACTAAGGAACCAGGCGAAGGTACGGGGCTCGGTCTGTGGATAAGCTATCAGGTGATCCAGCGCCATAACGGCAGCATCCGCATCGATAGCCAGGCCGGTAAGGGCACTAGATTCATCATCGAGCTGCCCTGCGGTGAGCAGAAGGTTGCATGACACGCTGCCGCTCAAGCCGCCGTACATTGAGCAGCCTTGCGGGCCCGCCGTCTTAGGGATACACTCGCGCCGGTGGTTCTGGCAGCGCTCAAGGGGCTTGGGGAGAAACTGTCTTTGCCCCTGCAGTCGTAAGGGCGATGTGTAAGGATCGTCACGCTTTACCTGCGAGACTCAACTGATGAACGCGCTATCCACCGGACCATTCCCAAGATCATGAACATCCTGAGTCGGCTGTATGATCGCTGGAGCCTCGCAACGTGTCCGACAATTCGGTGCTAGGGATTGGTGAGCTTCTGTGGGACTGCTTCGGGCACTCGCAGCGTCCCGGAGGGGCCCCGGCCAATGTTGCATTCCACGCAACGCAGCTTGGCGTGAAAGGAGTCGTATGCTCGCGAGTCGGGTACGATGAACTCGGCAACGCCCTTATCGAACATCTTCGGGCTCGCGGGATCGACGGGCGGACCATTCAACGCGATCCTGACCACCCCACCGGGACCGTGACCGTCAACATCGCGGACGGCGACCATCCGACGTATGAGATTCATGAAGGCGTAGCCTGGGATAATATGGTGTTTGATGCGGCCTTTGAGGGCGCCGCGCGCTCCGCGTCCGCCGTCTGTTTTGGAACCCTCGCACAACGCACGCCCGCTACACGCAAAACCATCGAGCTTTGTCTGGACGCGTCGCAAGGTGCGCTGCTGGTTTATGACGTTAATCTCCGCCCTCCCTGGTTTACGCGGGAGATAATCGAGGCGTCACTGCGCAGGTGCGACGTCGCTAAGCTCAGCGACGCCGAAGCACCCGTCCTTGGCCGGATGCTTGGGCTGCCGGCGGCGCGGTCTTCCGATTTTGCGGCCGCCTTACGCGAACGGTACGGCATCGGCATCGTCTGTCTTACGCGCGGTCCCGACGGCTGTTTCGTCGTGTCGGACGATACGCGCGTCGACGTGCCCGGGCGGCCGGTCGAGGTCATTGACGCCGTCGGAGCAGGTGATGCGTTCACCGCGGCGCTTGTCTGCGGGCTTCTTTGGCGTTGGCCTCTCGACAAGGTCGCTCGGTTCGCGAACGAGGTCGGGGCACTCGTCGCGAGTCGGCCCGGCGCAATGCCATCGCTCGGACGGGAACTCGCCGAGGTCATTGCACGCGCCCGCTAGAGCCATCGGCCTGCACCAGACCGTTGTGCGCGTGGAACAGTGGCGATGCGGAGCGGTTCTACAAGCCACGTGCCGAACTTTAAGCCGCAGCCAGTGCCCCCTTTTGCCGGAAACGTCACTGGCACCCCGCGCGGCTCTACAGACCGCGTTCAGATCCCATGGGCGCTCGACGCCTTCGCGCGGTCGCGCAAGCATAGAACCTGCGGCTAGGAATCAGCTACGAATAGAGGCCCATGCGTGCTGAACGCGATACCACTTCCGACGTCAGTATCCGCAAACGCGGCGCCGCGATGGGATGACGCCACGGACGAGGCAAAATGCGTACGCCGACCTCAGGAGGCTGAATCGGTGACTTCGGGCTTGGCCGGTGGTTTCCAGTCGCGTTTGGGTGGCTTGACTAGAAGTCCCATACGAATGGCCTTCGCGGAGACTTTTATTCTGCAAACCCTCCCATCGATCACAGCTCGGACACGCTGTATGTTGGGCTTGAACTTGCGCTTCGTGACACCGGTGGTTTTTATCCCGACCCCGCCCAGATACTTGGCCTTACCCCTGCGGGCGAGGGACCGCCCCGCTCGCGTCCGCTTTCCTGTGAAATAACACTCGCGCGACATCCATCACCTCTAGACCACGTGCCAAGGGGAATCGTATGCAGCATCACGTGCCCCCTGACGATCCCCAACCACCGGACTACACCTCGGCATCGCCGCATGCGCCGACGCCCAGAACAACGAGGTATACCACTCGCAGGACTATACAGGTTGTCCGCTGTATGGCAAGCTCAACCCTACAGACACCCGGCAAGCGGGTCCTATATTGCCAACGGGCGCCGACTTCTCCCGGCCGAATGCAATCTCGGGTGGGTTGGTGCGTTTAGGGAGTAAGTGAGATGGCAAGTCCGGACGACCTGGCATCGATAGTACGGCAAGCCCAGCGGTTTGAAGAGCGCGCATTTAAGCGACTTGTGGAGGTTTATTCTCCCCGGCTTTACGGATTCATGTTTCGGTTTACTGGACGGCGCGAGGACGCTGAGGATTTGACGCAAGAGGTTTTCGTCCGCGTAGTCCGCGCGATCGAGACGTATCGTGACGACGGTCAGTTCGAAGCGTGGTTATTCCGAATCGCCGCCAACATGGCAAAGGATCGGCTTCGGCGGATCAGATGTGCCCCGGCGATTACATCGCTCGATTGTCCGGTGCGTGGCGACGAGGAACGTAAGGGGGCCGGCGAAGGTGAATGCAGCCCTGAGACGAACTCCCCAGCCGACAAGTTGCAGATGGCCGAGGATGTTGACCGTCTGCAGGAGGGGCTGGCCATGCTGAGTGAGGAACAGCGGGAGACGATCCTCCTTCGGCATTACGGGCAGATGAGCTTTGCGCAGATCGCGGCAATTACAGGTGTGCCGCTGGGGACGGCTCTTGCACGGGCGCATCGGGGGTTGGCCCGACTACGCGCCTGGATGGAGCCATCAAGATGACATCACATGAAGACCAACCGCGCGCGATCGAACGTGATGAACGTTGGTTGCGCGAAGTATGGTGCGATGCCGGCGGCCCGGACATAGACCTTGTCATGCAGCGCGTATCCATTGAGTTGAACGAGCGGTGGCTTGAGGGACGGGTAGATATTGAGCCGCCGGCCGACCTCATCCACGGTGTGGAACGCCGCGTGCGTTCCGCGCTCGCCGCCGAACGGCGAAAGCCTGCCCTCTTGAGGCGCGGCGTCACGTGGCGATCGACCTTCGTGTTTCGGGCGGCCTGTGCCGCGGCATCCGCAGCGGCGGCGCTCGTGTTCCTCCTCGTCTGGCTGGACCGTCGCGTACCCGCGCTCCCTGAGTTCTCCGCTCTCACTGCCTTTGAGGCATTCGAGGAGGACGACCTGACGTTGTCGCTAGCCGACGTCGAGGACAGGTTGACGGAACTTGAAAGCGCTTTCGACACGGTGGCCACCTCTTACGAGGAGGAGGAAGCCGTCGATGAGCTTTACGAAAGAATCGACAGCATGCTGGGCAACGATGGACTGGAAAACGGCTGGTTGTGAATGATCATTGAGGAGCTGCGTCGCGATGAGTACATCAAGCGGACACGGAATGGTGCTGAGAGGTTTCCTAGGCGCGCTGGCCTTTTCATTCGGAGTTGTGCATGCGCCGGCACAAGCTCAGCGCGACGTTGAGCCGGGTGCCGGACCGCCCGCCCGCGGCCCTGGGGGCGGCGGGGCTGTGTTCCACCGTGAGGCGCGAAGCAAAATGAGGGGGCCGGGGCTTGGCCCCCCCAAACCGTTATGGAACCGCATGCCTCAGCGCGAACGAGACCGCATGGAATCATTCATGCAAGAGCATTTCCCGACAATGTATCTGGAGTTGGAACGTCTTAAGGAGAGGCATCCGCAACGCTTCCGACGTCGCATGGGACGCATCGCTCCTGAAATCCGCCGGATAATGGAGCTGATGGAGAACCACCCTGAGCGGGCGGCGTTGATGATCCAAGCGCGACGGCTCGATGTCGACATGCGTCGCTTGGCCGGTAGGTATAGGCACGCCGAGGACGAGCAAACCAGGAAGCGAGTGCGAAAGGAGTTCCGTGAGCTATGTGGCCGGGCGTTCGATTCTCGGCATAAGCTGAGGGCGATTGAAATACGTGAACTCGAGGCGCGCATTGCGGAGCTGAAGAGCCGACATGACGAGGCCGCGCTTATGCGCGAGAAACTCATCGAGCAGATGCTGAGAGAGCGCCTGGATTCACCCGCAGCGCC
>JBHHXS010000083.1:0-12818 GCA_046757145.1 Phycisphaerae bacterium
ACAGAAAACTGTTTCCGGCAAGCATCGTACACTTCGACATTCGGACACTCACCCCGCTCGACATTCGCGATCAAAGAGCCTCTCTGGCACGCTGCTTGGTGCTACATGTGCTAACCAGTGTGCGGTGTGTCAGTTGCCTGTGTCGGTAGACCTCTGCCCGGTGAACTCCCACTCAATGCGGCTGAAAACGGTGGACTCGTAGCGGGAGCATATGAAGTTGGACGACTCGAAGCCCATAGGGAACTCCTGTGCGTCCGGCCACGCCAGACCGCCTGAAATGCTGTCATCCGAGAAGCTTCCTGAAATCGTCATATCAAAATAGCTGCTTCGGAACTTCATGTCATAGGACCCATCCTCGGACCAGTTCCCCTCCCACCTCACGCTTCCAAAGCTGAACTGCACAACCTTCACGGTTTCACCGGCGTTGTTGGCGGCGTCGGAGGGGCACGTTATCTCAACCGGCAGTGTGTTCTGTATCACGATGGCTGTTTCACCAGGTTCACCACCGATCACGGCAACCTCCACAGCCTCACCGTCGGGCGAAGTGATCGCACCAGTTACATCGCCGTTTTCATACAATGTAATACTGACGTCTATCCGCTGAGTTTTGACGGCGCTTTCGCCCGGGAATTCCCCTTCAACTGACAGTGTCCTGGTACCAGTAGCAACATAGGTACGTGGAAAGTCCTGTTCCGGCTTCACCAACCTGGCTGTCAAGCTCATACTCGCTTCGGCGCCGGCCGCTACGTTGGGATAACTCATGATCACGAACAGATTCCGTCGCGCGTCGGTTCGGAAGTCCGGCAGCTTGCGGCTACGCACGCCGGACGTCGTTGCCATCCAGGACTCACGCAGGCTCGCGTCGGAGGCCAGGGCGTCCGCCAGCTCGATACCCAAGGCATCGGGTAATCCCGACGCGGTAGTCATCGATACTTCCAGCTCAAGATCCACGGCCTGATCGGGTAGTGCAGCGCCGTCGGCATCTTCTTCGAGCGGCGGAACCGCCACCTGGATGGCCGCGTAACTCAGTGACGGCAACGTGAATGTTGTGGATCGCTCCGCGGTTCCATCGAGCACCAGCGACTCGCTGAGGTTGGCAGCTGGGTAGAGTGCCCGATTGTCGAGCCAGAAGTCGATGACGAAATCCTCCCATGCCTGGGCCATTCCCATACCTCCGCCCGTCAGGCCCGTCAGCACTTCATCCGCAGCCCTTACGGCGCGTTCGCGGTCGTCAAGAAGATTCGGGCCCAATGCCTCGAAGATGGGAAGATAGAAGGATGTGCCCTGCAATCTCCGCTCCAGGAAATAGAAGAAATCCTGGGCTACATCCGGGGCGGGGTCCTGGTTCTCGTCGAACAGAGAAGTCTGAGCCCGCAGCGGATTACTGAGACCCCTATCGCGCGCGGGTGAAGTCGAATCGCCGAACACTACCCGGCCGGAAAGCGCAGTGGCTGACCCCTCGAACAGCCACTGAGACTGAGCATTCAGTTTCGTATCACCCAGATTGACAATAAAAGGTGAAGTAAGTGCGCCGAACTGCAGAGCGTGGAAGTACTCGTGGACTGCGACAGTCTCCAACTGCTCCCGACCGAGCAGCGCGCTGAGGTAACTGGCACCCTCAAACAGGCTCGAGCCGGGGAGCGTGATGCCGTCGGCGACGGCGCCGTTGGGGTCTGTGGGCAGCAGGCTGTGTTCACTCAGGTCGTCGATCACGATCGTATACCGGCCATCGAGATTGACGAGGTTGGGTAGAGAGAAACCCATTTCATCGACGAACAGGGCGTGGGCCCGATCGAGCGTCTCCTCGAGGTCGAGGACGTCACCCAGTGCCGGGAAAACAGCAGGGTTGTAATGGAATGCGAAGTTGGTGCCGGCCCAGAACTCGTAGCGAAGGAGATTGACGTCATCCATCGTCGCGATTATCGGATTGATGGTAAGCGGACCGCCGATTGCCAGTGCCCCGGCTACGAGAAGGAAAGACGCACCGAACGGGCGGGGCGATTGCTGAATCGTTTGACTCGCCGTGCCGGCCTGAAGCTCGGGTATTTCAAGGGTCAGTTCAACGAAGCCCTGGTCCAGGTCGACGACATCCGCATCACCCTGGAGCACTACATAGCCGCCCACCTGAGTCGCGATGTGGACGCTGTCGGGCGAGGTGTCGGCAGGGATTCCCGCGGTATCCAGCGGTATCCTGAGCGTGAGCGGACTGGACAGATCCAACGCCTTGTCCGATGTAATGAGATAACCCTGCGTCGAGATGACCTTTTGCCCGAGCAGAGCGCCATCGCCGGGGGGCAACGACTCTGCCGTAACATTGACTGCAACTAATCCTAGCTGCGCGTCCTCCACTAGCGCACCCGGTGGAATGGTCAATGTTGCACCGGCCACGGTAACCTCGCCACCGTCTTCCGGCGTTACGGCGACGCTCTTCTCGGCAACGGCCTCATCCGGAAGAAACACCGGCACGAGATCTTCTGGGGATACGGTATCAGAGTCGGGAGGCGCTTCGTCTCCCCCGTTCCCTACATCACCGCCGTTGGCTCCGAATCCACCACCCCCTCCGCGTCCGCCTCCTCCGCAGCCTGGAAGAGGAAATACAAAGGCAAACGCTGCAAAGAAAGTGACACCTAGCTTGCCCCGTTGCATGCAGTTCAACACTGTTACTGGCCCTCCTAATTCGACCGGCTTGCAGGTAGGATTGTACACGTACGGCGACGCGGCGTCAAAGACTACCTACATCAGCACGCTGCAACGCTGCGCCGGTTGCCGCTTGGTGGGCGATGTCGTTTCCCTCGTCAGATACGGCATCGCGCCGACCGGTGGCCCGGACGGTGACGCAGCACACACACACGCGAGTGAAGAGCTTCTACAGCGAAGGAAGGCGTGGCACGCCGGCGCCAGTTCCCGTCGGTCGTAGCGTCGGTTTCTGCCAGATACGACTGGGCGATAGAGGACTTGAACCTCTGACCTCCTGCGTGTCGAGCAGGCGCTCTGGCCAACTGAGCTAATCGCCCCACGGTCGCAGCATATTAGAGAGAACGACCGCAACGCTGTCAATGTCGCCCGGAGAGGGACGGAGGGCTGATCCAAGGCAATCACGTCGTCTTCCCCGGTGTAAGGGCTGTGCCTGGCGCGGCAGAGGATGGATACCTTCCTGATGCGATACGATGTATGAATCGCGCGATATGTTCCGGAAGGCGGCGCCACGAGAGGGACGACGCCATGGGATGTCGTAGCACGGGAGTGTCGAACGTGGCGACGCTACTCATTGGACGGCTCCCACTTCGGATACATGCGGGATTCGCCATCGAGCCGGGATACTGGGATGTGTACGCAGCGTGGCTCTGGGGCGTTTTCGAAGCTTCCGAGCCTGAGATGCGCACGGCGTGGTCGTACGTCCAGCGCTGGGTGGGACAGGACAAGTCCTTATCGCGCATGGGGTTTGACGGTATGGTGCATGGGACTACGGCACGATCCCACCCAATGAGGGTCAGTTTGAGTAATTCTTCGCTGTGAGCGAGGAGCGCCCGGCGCGTCCACATGGGCGGACGTTCGCTGCACGTCGGTCGACAGGGCTACATGTACAGGTGCCCCGACCACCGTTCAACCGCGAAGACGCAACTCGGGCATCTCAAAGTAGTCTCCGAGCCAGAGCGCTTCACCGGCTGCTGCGACCAGCAGTGTCGGCAGCACCCATACAATGAAGGTCTCCCAAACCAATTCTGTCGACAGCGGGAGGGCTGCCCGATCCATTGCAAGCCCGAGGGCGACGACTATTGCGGGCAGCTCCAGTAGGTTGAGTGCGATGCCCAGCCGGGTACGCCAGCCGGCGCGTCTGGCACCATGGGGCTCCGGTGGCTCCGGCAGTCCGCTGCTGCGGCCGGCAAGTACGCGCAACGCGATTCCAAGGTTGACGCCCACTGCGGCGACTGCTGCTATTGCGACCACGGGCCAGGCACCAAGCGCAACCACGGCAGCTGCGATCAGGCCGTTGTTGATGAAGATGGTCGCTCCCCGCCGTATCCAGGACCGCGTCGCAAGCAGCGGGAGGATCACGGCTGTGATCCACCACGCAATCGCCCGCACCGGGGCGAACGAGCTACGGGCGCCGACGGCCCAGCCGACCCCCAGGCCGACCAGCGCTAATGTTGTACCCGTCAACATGCCCGGCCAATGGACGATTAGTGTTGCAAACGATCGCGCGATCACGTAGCGCCTTCCCGCTGGGGAGCGTCGGGTGCGCCGCGCGTGAATGAGCGGCGCGGCGGGCCCAGGACATGTAGCCTTCCAGGCGCCGGCCGTCCGGTCAAGCCTTGGGATTGAGTGCACCGTGGGTTTTGGTAGACTTCGGTCCCGGGATGTGGTCGAGTGAGCAGAGAGCAGCTTCCTTCTCGGGTGACGGGGTACGTCGACACAGCGGATCGGCCCAGGATCTTGAGGCGCGGCACCTTCCATCTGATAGCTCGGACCACCTGCGAGCGTTGGCCTTAGCGCTTGGCGTTCGGTATCGAGCATCCGCAAGGCCTGCGTTGGCGGTGGCTGATCTACTTGCCCATGCCGAGCGCTGCGGGTGCCCTCTGGACCTGGTGTTCGGCGTCTATCGCGGGGGGCAACTGGTTGATGCTACTGCAGTCGTCGAGTCACCGGGGGGGGCTGGGCTGGTCCTCGTACCGACACAGCCGGGTGGCGAGTCGCGCGCCCGAGCGGTCTCGGTGGCCCTGGATGCAGTGGTGCGTGCGGCGTGGCAGCGTTCTGCCAAGCTGTTGCAGTTCCTGTCTGACCCGGAGTCGACGGACTTGAGCCTGGTCCTTGAGCGTACGGGCTTTCGCTGTATTACGCGTTTGCTATACCTCATCCGGCCTGATGCGGGTCGCTCCGCCGGGATCCGCGCCGCACGTAACCCGGACTGGGTGCAGTATTCTCCCGCGCACCACGGCCTCTTCGAGCAGGCCCTTGAGCTAAGCTACGCGGGCAGCCTTGACTGCCCCGAGCTTGCAGGTCTGCGGAGTGCCGCGGACGTCCTGGCGGGGCATCGCGCTGCAGGCGTTTTTGACCCTTCGTTGTGGCGGGTTGCGATGCAGGGGCCCTCCCCGGTCGGCATCCTGCTGCTGAACCGGCTGCCGGGGCGTCCGGCACTCGAGATCGTTTACACGGGTGTTGCGCAAGCTTCACGGGGAACTGGGGTTGCGGACGCGCTGCTTCACCACGCGGTTACGCTTGCGCGGATCAATCGTGCCAGGATATTGGCACTAGCGGTTGATTGCAGGAACACACCGGCGCGTCGTGTGTATGCAAGGTGGGGTTTCACCCAGGTCATGGCGCGTGACGCCTGGGTTGCAAGCCCCTGTTGGACCGGAAGTTGAGACGTTTCCGGCGTGGAGCTTCGCCTTTTCCACACTTTCAACATTCTGGGTGATTCGGCGGTGGGCAAAAAACATTTTTTTTCGCTAACCCCTTGTAATAACAAAAGCACTTCCGCTCACAGGCCTGTGCATCCAGAAATTCTGTTGACCACGTTCGTGCCCCATGCTATTTTTGCGCCTTGGTCAGGAGGAACAGCGGCCCGGCGCGGGCGGGACCGGGACGAAGCCCGTCGGCTGCTGCCTGACAACGTGATCTCTACGTCGTAGCCTCCGCGGAAGCGCGCACATTCTGGTGAATTGGCTTGTCTAGGTTCCTTATGTGAAGGAGCTCACGGTGATCGTATGCGTTGAAGACGCTATCCCCAAGGTAGAAGCGCGGATTTCGGAGAAGCTTGGTCCGCAACGATTTAATGTGTGGTTCAAGAACGCCACGCGTTTTGATTTCACGGGCGATTTCCTTCGCGTCAGCTCGCCAAACCCCTTTATCAGTGGTTGGATCGAACGCCATTTTTCGCAAGTCATAATCGAGGCGGCACGCGAAGTGACCGGCTGCACGTACACGCTGAGTTTTACTACAGACCCCGAGATGGCGAGGAGTCTTGGAAAGAAGCAACCTGATCGACAGGTCGACTTCATCGCCAACAACCCGGAACGCCTTGCCCGGCAGCACAAACGGTCGGGACTTACTGATACCATGGCGCATCCTCCATTGCGAGGGCGTTTGGAGGAGTTCGTCGTGGGCCCCTCGAACCGTCTTGCGCATGCTGCTGCGGTCGGAGTGATCGAACGACCGCCTGCGGAGTACAACCCCCTGTTCATACACGGAGGATGTGGACTCGGCAAGACGCATCTGCTTCAGGCGATCTGCAACGGGATCGCTGAGAGGCACCCGGAGTTGCGGTGGCGGTATGTGACGGGCGAGGAGTTCACCAACGACTACGTACTCGCGGTAAAGGCCCATGAAGAGACGGCGTTTCGGGCGCGCTATCGCGCCCTCGACGTTCTGGTGATAGACGACGTCCACTTTTTCGCCAACAAGCGCGCCACTCAGGAGGAGTTCCTCAATACCTTCAAGGCAATCGACACGGCGGGAAAGCAGATCGTGCTGGCATCGGACGCCCCGCCCAAGATGATCGGGCATTTTTCGGAGTCACTAGTGAGCCGGTTCCTTTCGGGGATGGTTGTGCGCATCGATTCACCCGATGTCGACGTGCGTGCAGGGGTTCTTCGCCGGCGAGCGGCGCGCATGAAGGTCGATATAAGTGAGCCGGTGATCATGCACATCGCAGAGAACTTCTGCACCAACTTGCGAGAGCTCGAGGGCGCGTTGCTCAAGGTCGTTGCCCATGCCCACGTCGCAGGAGAGCCGATCACCAAATCGCTGGCAGAACGCGCGATCCGCGACCTCGTTCGCCAAACCGCGCCGGTCGTCAAGCTCTCGGACATCGAGAGTGCGGTGGCGATCTTCTTCGGGCTCACACCGGCCGACCTCCACACGTCGCGCAAGTCGCGGACGATTGCCCTTGCCAGAGGCGTCGCCATGTACCTCGCGCGCAAGCATACGAACATGAGCTTCCCCGAGATCGGTCGCTTCATGGGCAATAAGAACCACTCGACCGTGATCCTCGCGTGCCGTCGCATATCCAAGATGCTTCAGGCAAACGCGCCGGCAAGGTGGATTACGCCGTCGGGCGAGAAGGAACAGAACCTGGCAGTGTTGGTAGGCGCGTTGGAAGAACAGTTCGGTTCGGCGGAGGCGTCACGGGCGGCACACGATGTGCCGCGGACCCCCTGAACAGGCCGACCGACTGCTAACGCCCGAGCATGCGGCTCCCCCGGGAAACGCGTGTCTCGAGCGAGGGGATGAGCGGACGCCAACGGACGGCGTCCGTTCTTCGCTTTACGCAGGCATTAAGTGACCCTGGTGATGACACTTCTCTTGCGGTGAAAGGATGCAATGATGTCGCACACGAGCATATCTAGGATAACGATTACCACCTTTTGCATGGCTTCTATGCTGGTAAACGCACCGCTCGGTATCGCGCAGGTTGGGGAGCCCACGGCAAGCGAGATCGAACGGATGCTTCCGGCTCGAGGTGATGGCCTGGTCGATCAGATTCTCGCGGTGGGGCCGACCCAACTCAACCCCAGGGGCGGGTTCGGCACCTTTGTCAAGCTGGCGGACGGCCGCTACGTCTTGTCACGCCCCGACGGGTCTGCCATCATTGCTGACAATGTCCGGGACGTCATCGTTGTCGAGGGCGGGCGCGGTGCTAGGAGCCTGGACATTACGTTGATCGACCCTGACGGAAACGAGACTCGCCTGCATGTCACGAGCGCGGTTGTCAAGGACAGGAACCGAGTTGACGTGAACGCCCGGCTGCTCGACGATGAGGGCAGGATCCAACGTTATCTGTCGGGCTCGTTCACTGGTCAGCCGGGACTCAGTGGAGTGCTCAGCCTGCGCGTCAGTGACCCGCAACATGAGGGGGTCTCCCGGCTGTTCGCTGTGGATTACAGCGGGATGGACATCCGCAGCGGGATGCCCTTCTCGGACGCGGTCAAGGTCGAGGAGTTCGGGAACAACATTCAGTCCCCGCTGTCCGGGTCGCGCGAGCCGGTAGAGGTCGCTGCTGCGGCCGCCATTATCGGAGGCGTGCTGGTGATTGTCATCATAGGCTGCTTCCTCGATTGGTGGTGCCAGGGCATCGATACTAAGTTCATCACGGTGCACGCTAAGGAGCGTGTAGCGGTGGGCCGAGTTGTGGTGCCCGTAGTGGCATAGGAGCCAGCCATGAACAAACGTACGAAGGTTCTGGCCATAGCTGGTGGAGCGGGCGCAGCGGTGTGGCTCATCGCGGGTACACTACTAAAAGACGTAGCGTCGCCGGCCGATTGCCTCTTTCTCGCCGCGATCCTCCCACTACTGGTGTTGCCGTTTGCATTTGATACATTGCTGACCCACCGCCTTTCCACTGTTGCCGTGGGGGTTTGGAGCTTCGCGGTGGTGGCGGCATTGCCTCTCGCCTTCGCGCGAGCAATAGGCGTGGTGGGCAAGTGCACCTCCCTCATTCTGGGGTGTGCCGTTGCGGCTGGGGTCCTGTTCGCCTTCCTGGGCTGGGTGAAGCGCGTGTGCCCCCGCGTGGGCGTGCGCCATGCGCTCAGCCAGTACCACTGAACGGCGCTTGTGCCGCTCCGCCAACTACGGTTCCCAATCCGCGTCTCAAGTTGGCGTGCGCTACGTCCCGATAAACTGAGTTGGTGCGTGTGTGGTAGCGTGCGCGCCGGGGATTACGGTAATGGCCGACGTGCTCGATCAGAGTGAAGTTGACGCGCTGCTCGCTGCTGTGGAAAGCGGGGGCGTGGAAACGGGCGGCGAGGAGGGGGCAAACCGCCCGCGCGACGCCAAAAAGGAGATCCACTTCTACGACTTCAAGAGGCCGGAGCGCGTCAGCAAAGAGCAGATGCGCGCGTTGGCAGGCATTCACGACGCATTTGCACGCAACTTCGGGGCAGCCCTCTCCGGCTTCCTCCGCACGATTGTCGAGATCCGGGTAGCGACGACGGAGCAGCTGACGTACAGCGAATTCATCTACTCTCTTCCCAACCCAACGAATTTCAACCTTCTGACGGTTGAACCGCTGGAAGGGCAGATCTGCCTGGAGATAAGCCCGCTCATCATCTACCCGATCCTCGACCGGCTTCTCGGTGGATCCAACTCAGAGCTGTTCATCCCGCAGCGCCCGTTGACTTTGATCGAGCAGCGGCTGGTCGGTCGTATAACGTCTCGGGCGCTGACGGCCCTGACCGACGCGTGGCGCGACCTGATGGACGTGAAGTTCGAGATTGTCGAGGTGGAGAGTAATCCGCACCTGGTTCAAATAGTGGCCCCCAGCGAGATCGTCGTCGTCATGGGCTTCGAAATAAAGATGAGCGGGCGGGCGGGGACTATGAGCCTTTGCATACCATTCAACGTCATCGAACCGGTGATGGATAAATTCGTGACCCAGGGGTGGCTAGCCTATCAGCGACGCGCAGCCGCCGAGGACAAGTCCGAAATCATCGCTCGCGGGCTCGGAGCCACTCAAGTTAACGTGAGCGGCTTTCTCGCTGAAACTACAATCATGGTGCGCGAATTGCTGACGCTGCAGCCGGGGGACATCATCCAGACTTCCAAGCCCGTCGACGGCGAGGTGATTCTACAAGTCGAAGGCGAAAACAAATTCGCGGGCAAGCTCGGCCGTCACAAGGACAACATCGCCGTCAAGATCACCAGGCAGGCCGAGGTCGAGGAAAGCCTGTGACGTGAAGCCCGGCTCCTCGGGGAGGGTCGATAGCACCTGATTCACTCCGCACGACCGGGCACCACTGAGCCGAGCCCCAGACCCTGGCGCGACGTCCACACACACACCGGTCGCTTCCAAGCCCCACCCGGAAAGCCGGCGCGGAGTCGTGCACGGTGGTTTGCGGTGCTCCGTTACTCGTTACCTGATGGGCGGCGCGGGTAGGTGGTGCCTCTCCGTCGGTCGAGCGCAGGCGCGCACGGCAGCGCAGACGCGCACAGCCGCAAGCGTGGAGGCAACGTCATGCACGCGAAGAATCGACGCGCCGGCCATAACCGCAATCGCGACACATGCTAGAGAGCCGGCTTCGCGGTGTCTGGGATCGCCCCCCGTATGATGTTCCCCACCTGTACACCCGCCGTGCACGGAGATCGGGATGTCACGTGCATACGAGCCGCGGTCCACAGCAACGGTGGGCTCAGCGTCCGCGTGTCCGGTATGGTGGTCATCTCGCATCACGGCGCCGATGAAGCTCTTGCGCGACGCACCGACGAGCACAGGGTGCCCCAACTCCACGAAGCGATCGAGATGTCGCAGGATGAGCAGATTGTGCTCCGTTCGCTTCCCGAAACCGATGCCCGGGTCGAGGATGATACGTCCGCTGGCTATCCCACAGTTGACGGCATGTTCCACCCTCGCGTTAAGGAAGGTGCATATCTCGCCGATCACGTCGTCGTAGTGTGGACCGCCGCCTTGTTGCATAGTCGCCGACGTGCCCTTGCGATGCATCAGCACAACCGGCACCCCCGTATCCGCAGCCAGCGCTCCCATCGCATTGTCGTCGCGCAATGCGGATACGTCGTTGATGATGTCAGCCCCTGCGACAAGAGCTGCCTCGGCAACTCGTGAGGAACGCGTGTCGATCGAGATGGGTATGGCGTCAAACTCGCTTCGGATCGCCTCGATCACCGGAACAGCCCGTCGGATTTGCTCGGCTGAGGGTACTGCTTCGGCACCGGGGCGGGTGGACTCGGGGCCCACGTCGATGATGTCCGCTCCTTCACTAATCATCTCGCGCGCCCGGGCTGTCGCGTCGGCGGGGGCGAAGTGGTCACCTGCGTCGCTAAAAGAATCGGGAGTAACGTTGAGAATCCCCATCACGAGCGGCGGATGGGTCGACAGGTCCACCCTGCGATGGCGAAGCACCAGTTCCATAGCCGTCCAGAAGCATCCAAAAACGGAGAACGCCGGATCTGCGCTAACTTTGGGGCAGCGTGTTCGCGGCGGAGCCCCAACGCAATGCGCGGCATACCGACACGGCGCACACTCCACCTGCCACGTCCGTACGAAGAGGCGGGGACCGGGCGGATCACCCCCCACGAACCGCTACTATGTCGATGGCTTCTTGCCGCGATAGACAATGCGTCCGCGTCCGAGATCGTAGGGCGATACCTCCACGTGCACTGCGTCACCGGGGAGGATGCGGATGTAGTACTTTCGCATTCTGCCGGAGATCGTCGCGAGAATCATGTGGGGCTCCCCTCCCATGTCGACCTCCACCCGAAACATTGCGTTGGGTAGGGCCGCCACGACTCGCCCCTCGACCTCGATGGACTCACTTTTGGCCATACGCCTGCTATACACCAAACCACCACGTGGGGCCGCGAGGCACAGACCCACGCGCAATCTCACGACCGCTTCGAGTACGACGCAGCACCGCTGTGTCGACCTGTCCTACCTCGCCCGCGCGACGTAGGTAGGGTGTAGTGTACCCGTAATCAGGGCAGCAACAAGCCCGTGGGGCGCTGCCGTCGGCTGTTTGGGTATCAGCGTTCTCGGCAAGGGCCGCACGCGGGCGTGGCACAGGCTCGGCCGGCACCGCCAGCAGCGAGCGTAATGCCGGCGGCGCTGCGAACAGGACAACAAACAGGGATTTGACCGACCCGCTGCGGTCTACCTCGTGCCCGCTCTTGCATTTGGGCGCCGTGGCGGTACCAATCAGCGGTATCGGTACATGCGTTGCCGACCCGTGCGGACATCATACGGCTTCCTTGAGGCGTGATTGACATGACCCGCAATACAAGAACCGCTGGGCTAGCCCTGTATGCCCGGAGAACAGGTATTCCAATAAGTCTACTGGGAATAGTAGGATGCACTACAGTCCCCGGGCTTTCCGTCCAAGCGGACCGCTATCGTCTCGAACTCCATCTCAACCCAGCTGCTTACGAGCTTCATGGTCGTGTCGTGCTGGAACTTGCCAGTACGAGCTTCGACCCATCCGCGCCGGTCCATCCGGTCGCCGTTGAGCTTCTGCTACACCCGGATCTGAAAATAGCACATGTTGCCGCCAGTGGGGCGAGGATCATATACCGACGGCACGGGCGCGCCGTACGCGACGATACAGATCGCGTCACCGCCCGCAGGCATGCTGTTATCATCGCAGAACCCGTTGACACCATGACGCTGTTCATTGCCTACCATGGGAAGCTCTTTCAGGACGTGTCGGCCGGGGAGGTGGCGGGTGAGATCCACAACTTCGACATGCAGGCCCACGTCTCGGAGGAGGGTATTTACCTCGGTGGTGGGCACTGGTATCCCGAGCCTGTAGCTGATGACGACGCCGAGCCCTCACTGACAGATTACACCCTGATTGTCGAGCCTGTCGCAGGCCTGGAACTTATCGCGGGGGCGGAGCGTGATCCGCAAATGGCAGCACAGACCGGGCGCTTGGCTTGGCGAAGCCCGTATCCTATTGAGGACCTGGTTCTTGTCGGGGGTGCACATGAGGTGTACCGTGGCAGTCACGGGGTTACGGCGATCAGCCTACATCTCAAGCCTAGCCAGGCGGAACATGCGCAGGGCCTGCTGGATGCCGTAGGTCGCTACCTGGACCGGTACGAGCCTCTGCTAGGTCCATACCCAGCCAGCGAATTCAGCATAGTCGACAACTTCTTCAGCAGTGGGTTCGCCTTCCCCACTTTCACACTGCTAAGTTCCCAGGTCATCAACATGGGCAGCAGATCGCAAAGCGCCCACGGCTACCTTGACCATGAGATGCTTCACTGTTGGTGGGGCAACGGCATCCACGTCGACCCGCGCGATGGCAACTGGTGCGAGGCTCTGGCCAGTTATGCGGCTAACTACTACGGTTACGTGCTCGATGGAGACGAGG
>JBHHXS010000084.1:0-12613 GCA_046757145.1 Phycisphaerae bacterium
GAGTTCGAGACCGAGAAGAAGGTTGTTCTTGAGGAAATCGCCATGGCCAAGGACAACCTGGAGCATGTCGCTTTTGATTTCATCCAGGAGAAGGTGTTCGCGGACCACCCGTTGGCCTGGCCGGTGCTCGGCTATGAAGAGACCGTCGAGTCGCTGAGCCGAGACCAGATGTGGGAGTACTTTCAACGCCGCTACGCCCCCGACAACATGGTGATCATAGTCGCCGGAAAGGTCGACCCACAGGAGATCATCGGACTGGCCGAGGAGCTCTGCGGATCGTGGCCGGCCTCCGGTGCGACAACACCGCGAACTCAGCCGACGATCCACGGCGGCGTCGACGTACTTCAGCTTGATCGCTTCAAGCAGCAGATCGTCTGCCTCACGTTCCCCTCCGTCAGCGCCGCGGATGATCTGGCGGAAACGGCGTCAGCAGCAGCGACGATTCTCGGCGGCGATAACTCACGCTTCTTCTGGAAGATCGTACAGGCAGGAATATGCCCCCGCGCGGGGGCTCATCACCTGGAATACACCGACACCGGGGCAATAATGCTCTTCGGCGCCTGCAACCCGGACAAGGCTGAGAAACTGGTGGACGCCATGCGACGAGAGGCGAAACTCATTTGTACCGGGCGGGTACAAGATTTCGAAGTCGACCGCGTGAAAAACCGCCGCCGCACCACCCTCGCCGTCGAGAGTGAGGCGCCCTACCACCGTCTCACTCAGTTGATCGACGATATGGAGTACAGGGGTGAACCGCGGACCGTCGATCAGATGTTGGCGGAGGTCGACGCCGTGGCTGCGGATACGATACAGGAATACTTCGAACGGTACCCGATCGACGGAGGTGGGCATTTCGCCAGCACCGGGCCGCGGCTGTGGCCCGACACCGGCTGAGCGAACGTCGGGAATCACGCAGTAGCCGGCCGAGCCCAAAGTGCGCGTGACTGAGGCGCAGCCTCTTGCCGCCGCCTGAAGGCTATCGCGGCGAAACAGCAACAGGGGCTCCATGACTCCTACAACGCCGTTGGAAATCAGGGTGATCTATAGTGCTTCCTCCCGGCGAGGGGGGCGAGGCAAGGCCGCACATACGGTGCGGACGACACGGCTTGTTCGCCCGGGGCGCAGAAGCTCCTGGGCCGCGCTGGGGATACTCAACACTCTCGTCGCTGGCGCGTTATGCTACGGCATCTGGTGGCGCGTCGACTCCTACCTCTACCTTACCATGGTGATGCGTACCCCCGTCCTGGACGTCGATCTCAACGCCTTTGCGACGCAGATGTTCGGCGTCCCCCCGGAGGGGTTGATGCCCGACATGCCCGCGGCCGACATGCCTGTAGTCGAGGGCGAGACACAATCCTTACAACCGCCTCACGATTCCCCCGAGTACCTGCTGCGTTTTACGAGCGGCTCCGCGCGTGTGATCATCGTAGGCTCGGCGTATCTGTGGCTCGCTGTCTCCACTGTGGCATGTTGCGTACTGGCGTTCTCGGGAGGGGCGTCGTTGGGCCGAGGGGGGAGTCGGGCGCTGCGCGCCTGTGCGGCCATCATAACCGTCGGCGGGCTGGCTATCCTGCTATGGGTGGCGTGGCGGGTGTGGGCTGAGTATGGCTGGACGTTCCGCCCAAGACAGTTGCGCGTTGGCATGTCGCTGCTGGTGCTGATGGCCGCGTGCGCGGGTCTCGTAGTAGCGCGGAGTGCTCGCCGCCTTATGCGGTGGGCGGCTGTACTGCTGATCGCCGCGGCGGGCGTCAGCGTGTGCGGGCTGTACCTTGGGGCGCGTGCCGGTGCCGTTCCCGCCGAGCATTCCACCCTCGTATTCCTTGCAATGGTGTTCGCCGTCCACTCGCTCTACGGATGGATCCTACTACCCATCTCATCGCGAATAGGGCGATAAGACCCTGACAGCCCGGGTGGGGAGGTGGGCAGCCGCTCCGCTGCGCTCTCACAGCCCCTCGCCAAGGAAACGCTGCACGATCCGACAGTGCATGGCGACGGCTGCCGGGATAACCTCATCGCGAAAGTCGAAACTGGCTTGGTGGAGCTTCGGACAATCGTCGCAGCCGGGCGGGCGCAGTCCCATCAGCCACATGGTGGAGGGTACCGCTTGCGCGTAGTAGGCAAAGTCCTCCGCACCCATGGTCGGGGCCGGCACCGTTGACAGCTTGCAGTCTCCGACCACGTCGCGGGCGGCGGCTTGTACAAGGTTGGTCGCAGCCGCGTCGTTGACCAGTGCCGGGTACGACTCAAGGTATGAGACCCTCGCACCCACGCCGAACGCTGCCGCCGTCGCCTCAACCAGCTTCGTGATAAGCCCGCCGACTTCATCGTGCGTCTCCTGTCGCAGCGCTCGCGCAGTCCCTAGCATCTTGCACCGGTCCGCGAGCACGTTGTGTGTCTCGCCCGCGTGTATGGCACTGACGGAGACGACCACGGGCTCCATGGGGTCGGTCAGGCGCGAGGCGATCGTCTGCAACTGGGTGACGATGTGTGAGGCCGTCACGATGACGTCCGAGCCCTGGTGCGGATAGGCGGCGTGGGTCCCTTGCCCGCTAAGCTCGATTTCAAACGCGGACATGGCAGCAAGCAGCGGTCCGGGCGCCGCATGAATCGTGCCCAGCTCGATGCCGGGCCAGCCATGAAAGGCAAAGGCTGCGTCCACCTGCGGGTCGACCAGCGCCCCAGCCTCTATCATGCGTCTAGCTCCGCCGCCCCCCTCTTCGGCCGGCTGAAACACGAACTTGACTCTGCCGGGCAGGTCATCCGCAAGGCTCGAGAGCACTCGGGCGGCACCCACCAGGCAAGCCATATGACCGTCATGTCCGCAGGCGTGCATTCGGCCCTTATGCTCGGATTTGTGGTCGAATGTATTGGCCTCCTGAATCGGCAGTGCATCCATGTCGGATCGCAGCGCCACGCACGGCCCTTCACGATGAGCGTTGAGGGTGGCTAGGATACCCGTACCCGCCAACCCGGTGCGTATGTCCAGCCCCGGCACATTCCCAAGCGCTTCGACTATCCGCGCCGCAGTTCGCGTCTCCGCGTAAGCGAGCTCCGGGTGTCTATGCAGGTCGTGGCGCAGTTCGACCAGCTTCGGAGTGATCTCGGCGATGGCGGCATCAATATCATGCATTGGCGGTCTCCGGTCCGTCCGTCGGTTGGTACGCCCTTACCCCTGCTGCGGATGGCTGAGAAGGGAGTTTAGCATCCACCATCTGCCGCCGCCAGGAAGCCGTTTGGCGTCATCGTGTGCCGGACGCTAGCATAGGCGCATGGCGTATATCAAATACGTAGATGAGCAGGCGGCCTCGAATGAGCTCCGGGAGCTATATGACCGGTACCGAGGGCCCGAAGGCGACATCGACAACATACTGCGCATCCACGGGCTCAACCCCGCGAGCCTCGAAGGCCACGCCCGGCTCTATCGCACCCTGATGCATGGTCGCTCCGAGCTCTCACGCCCCCAGCGCGAGATGATTGCCGTCGTTGTCTCGTCCATCAACAATTGCCACTACTGACTGCACCATCACGGGGCGGCGCTCCGTAGGCTGGTAAAGGACGAATCGCTGGTGGCTGCCCTTATTACGGACCATTCCACTGCCCCCGTCTCCGACGCCGGTCGAGCAATGCTCGACTACGTCGACAAGCTGACGCGCACGCCGGCCGACGTCTCCGCCGCCGACGTCAGCGCCCTTAGGCGCGCGGGCTTCAGCGACGCCGCGATACTCGATATATGCCAGATCGCCGCCTACTTCGCCTTTGTTAATCGTCTCGCTGACGGACTCGGTGTCGAGGTTGAAGCTAAGGAACAGCGCTAGTCGAGCGGCTTGATGTGGAACAGCGTCTGGCCGAACGTCACTTCCGACGTGTCCTCCGCGAGGATGCTCACAACCTTCCCCTTCTCGGGAAGACCAGGCCCACCGTACGCGATCTGGTGGAAGCACTTCATGATCTCAACGAGAGCCAGCATGCTTCCGGATGTGACCGTCGCTCCGACCTCAACATACGGGGGCGAGTCGGGTGACGGGCGCCGGTAGAAGATCCCCTCGGACGGGGCTTTCACCGTGATCAACCCCGCGTCCTGCTCCCTCCCCTTACCGCTGCCGGACGCGTCGGGGCGGGCGGCCCCGCCCATACGTCCGTCCGCAAGGTTCGGGTCGATACGGGCGATAGGCTCGCCATAGGCCAGCGGGGTGCGGCCGTCGGATATGAAGCTCTCGACGACGCGTCCCTGAGTGTCGTGCGGCAAGCGCACCACGTAGCGCTCGTTGAGGATGCTCACGTTCACGACGCGGCCGAATGCGTTCAGGACGACGCCTGCGGCTGGTGCCCCCTCTGCCATCCCTACGACGGGTGAGCTTACGAGCAACGCGCCGGGGCTGGTGTTATCCGCCTTCACCTTGGCGATCAGCGTTTTCTCTGCCACATCGCTTCTCCGGTTAGCCCGCGTTGGAGGCGGTCCGTTTAGCCCGAGGATTCCGCCAGAACGTTAAGATCGTGCATCGACCAGATGCGCGGGTTCTTAATTCTTCTATACCCTATGCTCTGATAACACATCTCGACCAGTATCATCAGGTAATCGCGCAGCTCGTGTGCGGCGACTATCTCATCCGTATCCATTTGCCGGGCGGCCTTATAAGGGTCCATATCCGCCTCGATGCGGTCGACGACCGCCTTCATTCCCGCCTCGATCCGTGCCCGTTCGTCCGGGTCTTCCGTGATGATCTGGAAGTTGTCGTCCAGTTTCGTGCGGTAGGCGCCGATAGCAAGCGTTCGTCCCTCCATTACCGCAAGTCGGGTTAGCGGGGTCGAAAGCTGCAGGACCGGTTCGTAGGGCAACCCGGTCATTGCATAGTATCCGGCACCCGAGGCCTTGCGCAACAGCACGGTGATCATCGGGACGCTGTTCGTGGAGTTGGTGTAAAGCAGGTTGGACCCGAATCCCAAGAGGCCGTGCTGCTCCGCCTCACGCCCGATATCGAAGCCTGAAATATCCTGAAGCCAGATGAGCGGAATCCCGTCCGCATTGCACGACCTGGAGAACTGCGAGATCTTGGCGATGCCTTCACGATACAGCAGTCCGCCGGCTCGCTTGCGGTCACGTCGCTGCGGATGACGCGTTAGCTGTTGGTTGTTGGCTATAATGCCCACGTACAACCCGTTGATGCGAGCGATGCCCGTCACCATCTCCTCACCAACGTGCGGGAGCAGCTCCCAGAACAACGAGCTGTCCACCAGGCGGGCAATTATCTGGCGGATGTCATATACCACTCTGTGGTCGCAAGGAAGCAAACCGTTTATTTCGCGCGGGCTGAAGCGGGGTTCCGCCGCTGAGAACTCATGACGGTAATAGGCAACGGCAGTGGCCGGCAGCTTTTGGACCTCACGGCGGATCCGCTTGATCATTGTCTCGTCATCGGGAACTCGCTCGTCGGCGCAGTTGGAAAGGTGTACGTGTACGTCCGCTCCCCCGATCGAAAGGGAGGTGACGTGCTGGGCCTTACCGCCCTTTACCAGCGCCGCCCCCGCGATGACCATGTACGCCTGTTCCGTCATGAACAGCTTGTCCGAGATGATGGGCATGTACCCGCCGCCGGCAATGCAGTCTCCGAGAACCCCCGCAATCTGCGGCACACCGCCTGCCGACAGAAGCGAGTTCATTTTGAAGATGTAGCCGGCGCCGGTTCTGCCCGGGAAGGTGCGAGACTGCTCGGGAAGGTTGAGCCCGGAACAGTCAACCAGGTAGATCACCGGCACCCGAAGCCTCAGGCCCAGTTCCTGGGCGCGTTCGATCTTCTCGGGCGTCATCGGCCACCATGATCCGGAGGCCACCGTGTTGTCGTTGGCGATCACCACGGTCAACCGTCCGTGGACGCGCACGATTGCGGTGATGACCCCCGCCGCGGGCGATGTGCGCGGCGGTTCGCCGAACTTGAGACCGTAGTTCACGAAGGTGTTTATCGGGAATACTCGCGTGTCCGCGTCCTTGAGGATCTCCAGACGCTCCCAAGTCGTCAGCTTGCCTTTTGCGTGGACCCGGGCGACGTACTCGTCTCCCCACCCTCGGCGCACCTCCTCGCGCCGCTGGACCAGCAGTTCACTGAGCTCGTCCATACGCCGCATGTTCTTCGTATAAGCGTTCGGGTCGATCGCCTCCTCGACCGGCGTTCCCACGGGATGGAGGATGACTTTGGCCATGTCCTAAACCCGACCCTTCCTTATCCTAGCAGGCGTCCTATCAACCCGGTGTCGTAGGCCCCCGCTGCAAAGTCAGGATGCTTCAAAACCTTGATAAGAACGGGGACGGTCGTCTTGACGCCGCCAATGTGGAAGGACTCCAGCGCTTTGATCATGCCCTCGCGCGCAGCAGCGCGAGTGGGGCCGCTGACGATAAGTTTGGCGATCAGTGAGTCGTAATACATGGGGATGCGATAACCTGGCTGCACGTGGGTGTCAACGCGCACCTTCACTCCTGACACCTCCGTCGGCGCGGAGAACTGGGTGACCTCCCCCGGCGAAGGTTGGAAGTCGTCGTCAGGGTTCTCAGCGTTGATCCGGCACTCTATCGCGTGCCCGTTGACCTTCACTTGCTCCTGTGCATAGCGGAGCGTCTCATTTGCTGCGATGAGAATCTGCTCGCTGACCAGGTCGTGTCCGGTGACTTCCTCCGTGACTGGATGCTCCACCTGCAAGCGGGCGTTTACCTCCATGAAGAAGAGCTGCCCCGCCGAGTCGCGCAAGAACTCGACGGTGCCGGCACTGCGGTATCCCACGATTGCCATGGCACTGCGGAGCCGCTCTCCCATTTCCCGCCTGCTCTGCTGATCCACGACGGGAGATGGTGATTCTTCGATGAGCTTCTGATGCCTGCGTTGCACCGAACATTCGCGCTCCGCCAGGTGAACGACGTTGCCGAACGCATCAGCCATCACTTGGAACTCGATATGACGCCCGTCGACTATGTACTTCTCCATGTATAGCGCGTCGTTGCCGAACGCCTTCTCCGCCTCCATGGAGGCTTCTCTGTACTTCGACTCGAACTCTCCGGCGCCGTCTACTCTTCTCATGCCACGCCCCCCTCCGCCCGCACTGGCCTTGAGCAGGACGGGGAAGCCGATCCGTTCAGCGCTCTGCAGACCTTCCTCGACGCTTGTCAGCGTGCCTCGTGAACCGGGGATGACCGGTAGGCCGGCTTGGCGCATCGTCTCCCTCGCGGTGGCCTTGTCTCCCATCGCCCGAATCGCCTGCGCCGGAGGACCGATGAACGTGATCTTGGCCTGTTCACATAGTTCCGCAAACAGAGCATTCTCAGCGAGAAACCCATACCCGGGGTGCACCGCGCAACACTCGGTCTGCTCAGCCGCCTGGATGATCGCCGTCATGTTGAGGTAGCTCTCGGTGCTCTTACCAGGCCCGATGCAGACCTTGCCGTCTGCCTCTGACAGGTGGGGTGATGCCGAGTCCGCCTCGGAGTAGACCGCAACGCTCTCCACTCCAAGTTTCCTGCAGGCGCGTATCACGCGAAGGGCGATCTCGCCGCGGTTTGCTATGAGGATGCGTTTGAACATGAGCAGCCAAAGGCCACGGGCGGTAGGTGCCTCAGCGTGCCTTACGGTCCAACTGATCCGCCACCCAGCGCGGACTCTTTTTTTGGAGGAAGGCGTTCATGCCCTCCTGCCCTTCGTCGCTCATCCGCAGGCGGGCTATCACCTCCGCAGTGTACGGGCCGCAGTCTTCCAATGAACGCTCGCTCACCCCACGAATCAGCTCCTTCGAGCTTGCAAGAGCGTTCGGCCCGCCTGTAAGAATCGACTCGACGGTGGCGTCGACGCAGGCGTCGAGCTGATCCGCGGGGACGACTGCGTTTACCAGCCCCATCTCCGCAGCCCGCGATGCTGTAAAGCGCATCCCGGTCAGGAAGTACTCACGAAGCTTGCTCTCCCCCATTCGCTTGAGCAGATAGGGTGAGATTACCGCCGGCGTAAGCCCCAGCTTGGTCTCGGTAAAGGCAAAGACGGCGTCCTGCGAGGCAATGGCAATGTCACACACTGCCACCAGACCCGTGCCACCTCCGATCGCCGCACCGTTGATCCGCCCGATGACAGGCTTGGGGAATGTGTAAACGTCGCTGAGCGTCCGGGATAAGCCGAGTGAATCCTCGTAGTTCTGCTCGTAGGAGTATTCTAGTACTCGGCTCATCCAGTGGACATCTGCACCGGCACAGAAACAAGCACCCTGCCCAGTGAGAACCACCGCTCGCACCCCCGTGTCGCTGCGCAGGGAGTCAAAGGACTCGCGCAGGTCGGCAAGCATCTCATCGTTGAATGCGTTGCGCACGTCGGGGCGATTCAGCGCGATACGTGCAACGACCCCACCGCGTGTGACGCGTAGTGTTCCATGGGTCATTCGCTCCTCCTGGCAACCTTAGAGCCTGTGCCATCTACGCCGGCAGCAACGGTTTGCAGTGGGTCGAGCAGTTGGTCCGCAGATGCGTGTCACACCGTACAGCCGGCACCCGAGAGGAAGGACCACAAGGTGCGGTCATTGTCTCAGCGGAACAGCCTTATGCCCGTAGTGGATGATCCCGCTTTCGCCGTCCGTGAACTGCCGTCTGAATTCAAGCTTCACGGGCATGCCGATCTTGATCTCCTGGAAGGCGACGTCGGCGATCTGCGTGGTGACCCGCCCCCCCCCGTCGAGCTGGACGATGCCCACAGCGAACGGTGCCTCGCCCGAGAATTCTTCCGATGGGGTCCGGATGATTGTGTGGGTAAGCACTTTGCCGGTGCGGGCCATCTTGAAGTAGTCCAACCGGCGTCCGTTGCACTTGCTGCAGACCAGCCGGGGAGGGAAGAACACCTTGTCACATTTGGTGCAACGGGCCGCTTCAAGCCTATAGGCCTGCGGATACGCCCGCCAGGCTTTCGAGGGTAACATCTACATCGCCTCCAGAATGTGAACGACGGCGCTCCCGCCGCTCCCGCCCATGTTCTGCGCCAGACCCACACGCGCTTGCTTGAGCTGCCGCTTCCCGCTCTCGCCCCGTAGTTGTTCGGTGATCTCAACGATCTGCGCCACGCCGGTCGCGCCGACGGGGTGCCCTTTCGACTTGAGGCCTCCACTCGCGTTGATGGGTATTCTGCCCTCGAGGCCGGTTTCTCCAGCCTCCACCGCGGCACCTCCTCTGCCTCGCTCGAAGAAACCGAGACTCTCCGACGCCATGATCTCCGCGATTGTGAAGCAGTCATGGACCTCCGCAAAGTCGATGTCCCTGGGACTCTTCCCCGACATCTTGTAAGCCTGATCCGCAGCAGCGGTGACCGCCCGGAGAGTGGTCATGTCCTCGCGGTCGTGAAGGGCGATGCTATCCGTCGCATGCCCCGTGCCGATCACCTTGACCCCCGGCTTCTTGAAGCGCTTTACCAGGTCGGCACGCACGAGAATCGCCGCCGCAGCACCGTCCGTGATCGGAGAGCAGTCCAGGATGTTGAGTGGATCCGCTACTTTCGTCGAACTGATGACGCCCTCAACCGTGATCTCCATTTGGAACTGCGCCCGCGGGTTCATCGTTCCGTTGTGGTGGTTCTTGACTGCCACAGCAGCCAGTTGCTCGCGCGTGGTCCCGAACTCTGCCATGTGCGCGACGGCCATCATCGCGTAAAGGCCCGGAAAGGTCACGCCACTGACACCTTCCCATTTCATGTCGGCGGCAGTGGCGAGCGCGTGCGTGGCGTCACTTCCGTCAACGTCGGTCATCTTCTCGATCCCGCCCGCAAGCACCACGTCATGCATGCCGCTTGCCACATCCATATATGCCATCCGGAATGCCAAACCACCGGAGGCGCACGCGGATTCGACACGAGTAGCCGGTATCCCCGCCTGCCCGAGGTAGTCCGCCATCACCGAGGCGAGATGCTCCTGAGCGGAGAACAGCCCCGGGGCCATGCAACCAACGTACATCGCGTCAAGCTTGTCGACGCCCGCGTCGTCCATCGCCAGAACGGCGGACTCCACGAAGATATCCCTGGCGGATTGACCCCAGAGCTCTCCCCATTTCTGCATGCCGACGCCGATAACGGCGACATCCCTCATCTAACTGTTCTCCTACGTGTCCGCCAGGCGAATCTTACGCCGAAGCCTCGCATACTCGCCGTACTCAACAAAGCTGACGTTCTCATCCAAGAGCCAGCGCGTCCGCGGCGCCAAATCCCGGACCTCGCGAATACGCTCGCACACCGTGAGGATGAACGCGTCGCTGCCCGCGCCGGATCCATACGAGCACATGAGCACGCGGTCTCCGGGATCAGCTACATCCAAAACGGCGGTAAGGCCGAGCGGAGAGGCGCCGGAGTATGTGTTGCCGAGCCACGGCACAAGACGCCCAACCTCTATCTGCTCGAACTTGAATCCGAGTTGCCGGCCGACGCGCCTTGGAAACTTCCCGTTCGGCTGGTGAAAAACCACGTATTTGAAATCCGCCGGCTTGAGACCCGATTTGTTTAATATGCCCGTGACGGCTCCCGCAACCGTGCGAAAGTACGCGGGCTCGCCCGTGAACCGCCCCCCGTGCGCCGGATAAAACTGGTGCTCGCGACGCCAGAAGTCGGGTGTGTCCGTCATGTACGAGAAGGTCTCGTCGATGGTGGCGATCATGCGCTTCTCGTCCGCGCCCATGATGAACGCCGCCGCACCAGCAGCAGCAGAGTACTCCAGTGCGTCACCCGGCGCCCCTTGAGACGTGTCCGCCCCTATGCCCATGCCGTATTTGATCAGACCCGCCAGCACCAGACCGTACGCTACGAACATCCCCTCCGAACCCGCCTTACATGCGAACTCGAGGTCCGCACAATGGCACTCCGGCATAGCCCCGAGCGCCTCTGCGACCGTCACGCCCGAGGGCTTCACAGCGTACGGATGCGATTCGCTGCCCACGTACACCGCGCCGATCTCCTGCGGATCAATCTTGGCGCGGGCCACCGCGCTGCGAGCCGCCTCCACCGACAGCGTAATGGTGTCCTCGTCCAGCGCGGGGACCGATTTCTGGAAAAGCTCGAGACCCTTCTTATAACCCGGTGCGTCAGCTCCCCAGACCTTGGCGATCTCCTCCACTTTGATGCGACGCCTGGGAATATGGGCGCCGTAGCCGATTATTCCAACGGCCATACGTCCTCCTCGTGTCTGTCAGGGCTACCCGCTCCGGGCGTGGCCTGCGAGCTCCCAACCCTCCGCTACGCTTGCCAGCGTATCATGGCTCCGACCACTCGCCCGCGAGGGACAAGCAATACCTAGACGACCGTGCGCAGCTACACGCTATTCTTCCGCGCGGGGGACACAACCGACCGGTCCATCAACCCCGCGCTTGCGCCTCGGACCCGGATCAGAGACGCCGGATCGCGCACAATGATTTAGCGTACAGCTACGTCCGCGTCAACTGGGGGCTGTGGAGGGCACACCGAATGTGGGCGACCCTGGGTCACCCGCTCCTCCCGTTACGTCGCACGCATGGATCGTCTCGCCACCTGGGACGTGATCGAGTCCGCCAGCCGATGCGAGATGCGTCGAATCACCGTTATTATCTTACCTTCGACGGTGAGGGTCACTTCGCGGCGACGGTGGCGTGAAGCGTACACCACGGCCCGGGCGACACGCTCCGGGGTGTGCTGGCGACGTGCGACCCGGTGAGCCTCAACGTCAACATTGCCGGCTACTTCGAAGAAGGCGGTGTTCGTAGAGCCGGGGGATACTAGAACGACGTCAACGCCCGTTCCCTTCAGCTCCATGCGAAGCCCCGTACTCAGCGAGCTGAGCGCTGCTTTAGTCGCGCTGTAGACGGCCATTCGAGCTATCGCCTGGTTACCCACCACTGACGAAATGTTGACGATCTGCCCGCTGCCACGCTCCAACATAGAGGGCAGAACAGCCTGAATCATCGCGATAGGTGCCGCCAAGTTGAGTTGCAGCATGCGGTCAACGTGCTCTGCAGGCGTGCGAAGGACCGATGCGAAGCTGGCCCACCCGGCGTTGTTGACCAGCACATCAACGGGCCCGAATCTGTCTCGTGCTTCAGCAAGTGCTGCTTCGCGTTGGGCTGGCACCGTTACGTCCACGGCCACCGGGGCGATGCGACTGCTACCCAGTTCATGCGCAAGGGCTCGTAGCTTGTCCGCCGAGCGCGCCGCAGCTACGACCAAACTGCCCGCCCGGTGATACTCGATGGCGCACGCCCGGCCGATGCCGCTCGAAGCGCCGGTAATGAACACCACTTTGTCTTTCAGCTCGAAGCCCATCCTCCGCCTCGTTGCAATGTGATTCGCCCGGAAACAAGACGGGGTCTGCAGAACGCTTACATACGCCCGACTCTTTCAAGGGCGATCGGGCCAGTCCGCGATCGCGGAGGGAAGTTAACAAAAAACCCGCACCACGCCCAGGTGATGCGGGTTTGAGCTCTGACTAACGAAGAAACGGACACATCAGGTATTGCGCCGAAGCAAAGCCCTTGGTTGGCCTGACAGCCGCTCATGAGTGCGGTCAAGCAATCGGCCATTAGTACGGGTCAGCTCAACACATCTCTGTGCTTACACCTCCCGCCTATCGACCTCCTGGTCTCGGAGGGGCC
>JBHHXS010000085.1:0-12506 GCA_046757145.1 Phycisphaerae bacterium
GCGACTGGCGCGCCTCCACCATGCCCGCCTAACACCGGCTCTGCGGAGTGCCGTCAGAAGGTTGTCGGCTATCCAGACAGCTGCCCGGCCTCACCTGACCCGGTGTTGTGTTCCGCGACGTGCCCCCCGGGGCAGTACGACTGGGGTGCCGGGCTATTCCCCTCCGGTAGTTTCGACCCCAACGGCATAAACGACTCCCACAATGATGGCGACGCATACTTTGTGAATCAGATTGCGTTCGGCGCTTCACTTCCGAGCGTAAGTACGACTCAGAGCCTTTGGGTGGCCCGGTTCGCTTTCACCGTCCAGTCCGGACAAGGGCAGCAAACGGAGATCACCTTCGACCTGTGCCAGCCGGAGGGTGGGGTAGCCCCGACGCTGACGCGGGTACTCGGCGCCGGTGCCTCGATGGTCACCGGAGACCTTACCGGCCTGACGGTAGGGATCGGAGGGTGCAGTGACACGGCTTGCGACGACGGCCTGTACTGCAACGGGGCTGAGACGTGCTCCGACCCACAGTGCGACCCGACACAACCAGGGTGTTGTGTAGCTGGGACCCCGCCATGCACCGATGGGGACGCCTGCACCTCTGATGTCTGTACCGAGAGTGATGATACTTGCTCTTATCCACCCAACTACGACCCCGCTACCGACTGTTGCGACCCGGCCACGGGCGGCCTGATGCCGCTCGAGGATGGCAACGACTGCACCGAGGGCGTCTGTGATCCCGCCACAGGCATCGTAGTGCAGAATCCTCTGCCAGCTGGCACGCCGTGCAACGACTTTGACAATTGCACCGAGCCAGACACGTGCGACGGTGCCGGCACCTGCTCCGGCGTCCAGATACCTGACTGCACCGGGTGTCAGAGCGATGCCGACTGTAACGACGGTGTGGCCTGCACGGTGGATACGTGCGTTAATCAAGAGTGTGAGTTCGTTACGGACGATAGTCTGTGTGCGGACAACGGACTGTACTGCGACGGTCGTGAAGTCTGCAACCAAATGCTCGGCTGCGTCTCTACCGGGAATCCCTGTCCGCCCGAGTGCGTCGAGGCAGCCACCCCGCACTGCCCGTGCGAGACGCCGGATGTCTCAGGCGGTGGTCCGCGCTACATTGCTATGAGACCGAGAGCCTTGGACTCCACGGTGCCGGTCAAGTTCCGCGTCGATTGGCCTGGGGAGGGCGTGCCTTGTTTCTCCAGGTACGTAGGGTCACTAAGGTGCGGCGGAACGGGGGATGCATGCACTACAGACGCAGACTGCAACGAATGCAGCTTCTCCGGCGTGCCCTGCCTGACTGATGCGGACTGTGATTTCGGACTTTGCACTGACGGACAGGAGTGCAGCGTTAGCGCTCAGAACTGCCTTGACCAGTCGGAATGCCTGCGGAGCGAGTCCTGCACAATCTCGGGCGATCTCTGCGAGACCGCACCGCTGCAGACGATCGACATCAACCACGACGGGCTGGACGACGGGATGTTGGGCGTACTGGTTGATGCGGCCGGTGCGGTTGAGATGACACCCCTTGAGTGGAGCGGGGGTCTGATGCGGTGCAGCAAGTCAGCCTCACCTTGCGTCGTCGACGCCGATTGCAGCAGGGGCCGATGCATCACCACGGGCGCGTTCTGCGACGTCTTCGTCCAGAACTGCTTTGACGGCGCTGAGTGTGTTCTCGACGAGGAGTGCGTGCCTGGCGCGGTATACGTGTACGGGGACGACATCGTCCCGAGCGAGTACGTGGCCGCAACCCAGACTCACGTGCCCACGACGTACGAAGTCACGGCGGAGTGCGGGCTGGGAACCCCGCCGCCGGCCACGGTCGTGATGTGGCGCTGGGGTGACACCAGCCACGATTCCTTCGTGAACGTGACTGACATCAGCCTGATTCTCCTCGCCATGCAGGGGCAGTACGACTTCAGCACAAAAGTCACCGACGATCTGTCGGGTTCCGACGCATGCTGGGTCCAGCAGGTGCTCAACATAACCGACGTGCTGTTCGCCAAGCGCGCCTTCCAGGGCGAGCATTACTACGATACTGCCTGCGATCACCCCACCTGCCCTTAACCGGTGGTCCTGGCGAGGTGAGTGCAGCATGCAAGACGCTCGCGACCCGGCTTGATCCGGGTCGCAGAGCCGGCCGCTCGGACTACTCTGCCGTAGTGGCTTCGGCGGGCTCCGGCTCTGCCGTAGTGCCGTTGAGAACATCGAGCGCTTTTGTGATATCGGCAGGGCTAACCTCCCCGTTGCCGTCCATGTCGACGCGTTCCACCGCCACCTGCTGGTCGCCGTTCAAGCGGTCGATCACGCCGAGGATGTCGGGGCGGATTACGACCGTCAGGTTCTCAAACTCCAGGGGTGAGATCAGCACGCCGTGCTCGTCGAGCAGCAATGACGACGTTTCCACCTCCATGAACCCCAGGGTGAACGTGCCGCGGGCATCGTCGGAAACCTTCATCTTGACTGTTCCTGCGTAGAACATCTTGTCCGGGTCGTCACACAGAAGGGCGTCCGCAGTGTCAACGAGCACACTCATCCACCGGTACGCGGGTGAGCGCGTGTCCGTCAGCGTTATGCTCTGTCGGCCGACGAAGAGCCACTCGGGGTCGGATTGATCGACAAAGCAGTTGGCCAGATTCATGGTGTTGTTCTCGCGCGCGGTTTCATAATCCACCGGCTTGATCGAGCCGCCCGAGCCGCTCTGGAAATCCAACGTCTCCAGTTGCATCTGGTAAGCGTTGAGCCGCTCACCGGACGGTGACCAGTTACGCAAGTAGACCTTCAGGGTCAGGACGTCCCCGGGGAGTGCTTGCACGTGTCTGGTGAAGCCGCCCGGTACGGGCGTCGAGTTGATAGCGACAACGCCGAGGGAAAAGACTGGTCGCCCGCCGAAAGCGTCAGCGTTCAGTACCCCGGTCATACAAGCGGCGCATAGCCACAGCTTAAATGGTCTTGACATCAAGCGGCCTCCCTAGTTGTCTCGGTCCAACACCGTGCCGCGCAACGTGGACACAATCCGACGAGCGGGCACGCTCCCCAGGTCGCACCACCCACGCGCTGGGGCGCAACCCGGGCCGCTATCGTATCGAGATTCGTGCCCGGTGGAAGAGCAACACCCAGGCGACGCATCGACCGGGTGCGGGGGTCGGAAAGCGCGCCCAGCCGTTGGTTCCCCCCGGTGCACCTCTTGGACCCTAAGGCTGGAACGGGCAAGGCAAGCGACACCCGATCTCGTCGTACGTTTGCCCCTGGAGTGCCAGCACGACTCGTTGGATATCGCTCACGTTGATGACCCCCTGTGGATAGCAGGGGTGTATGTCTATCTGGACGAGCGTAGCGAACTCAAAGAACCCCTGGAATCCAAGTTGTGCCAACTGCACGTCGGTGACGTTCACGAATCCGTCACAGTTCACATCAGCCCACAGACATGTGCTCGCTGAACCCGGGGGCGTCAGGAAGGCCCCACACTCAGCGACGACGTTGTACTGCGTGCTGGGAACGACATCGTGCCCCGTCAGGAAGACCCTGCCCGGGAGGCATTGTTCGTCCAAGACACACGTTGACCCGTCGAAACAGTTCTGCGCCGGGACATTGCAGAATATCCCGTTGTCGCAAACTCCTCTCGGACAATCGCTGTCGGCGGTGCACGCGGCTGCAGACTTGGTGCAGCGCATCAGGCCGACGGTCCAATCAGCCAGCGGCATCACCGTCGCACTGCTGGGGTCGTCCACGAGGGTCGCCCGCAGGCCGTCGAACAGACCGTCCGCGTTAATGTCGATGGGTCGAAGCGGAGCAGGCTCGCACAGGTCACCCGAAATCAGGCATGTCTCATCGCGAACGCAGGTCGAAGCGTCGAGACAGTCTTGCGCGCCGACGCTGCAGTCCCGCCCGTCGGTACAGCGACCATGATCACAGTCGGCGTCTGCAAGGCACGGCTCGAAGGAATAGCTGCACCGGTTGCAGTCGGCGTCGCCAGAGCACACCTGACCGTTGCCACCGCACTCAGTTGCTCCGACGTATTTGGACAGACAGGGCCAATCGGGCGATGTGACCAAGAACGCGACCGGGGGCACGGGTTCAACCGGCTGAGCCACGATCGAAAAGGACCGCGAGCCCTCCTGCAATACGATCGGCTGCTCAGCGATGGGCGTACCCGCGCAGCCTCCCTGAAAGCATACGTCAGCGCCCGTGCAGATCTCGCCGTCGTCACACGGCGTGCCGGCTGGAGCGTAGTTGTTGTCGCACGATCCGTTTCCGTCACAGATGTCGGGATTATCACACTGATCCATGCCGGGGTCGCCGCACGGAGCGCCCGCCTGTTCGAAGTTGTCCAAGCATGTGCCCGCTCCATCGCACGAGTCCGGGTTGTCGCATTCGGTGTCGGTGGGATCGCCGCAGACCGTTCCCGCAGGCGTGGGCGGATGCGTGCACGCACCCGCGGAGCATACGTCGAACGAGCATACGTTACCGTCGTCCGGGCACTCTGTACCGTCGGGCTTGGGATTGGCCTCGCAGTTCCCCGCACCGTCGCACGCGTCCGGGCTGTCGCAAACGGTATCCGTCGGATCACCGCAGGCAGTACCCTCGAGCACGCTTGACCAGGCTGTCGTCGACAGGGCCGGTATGCACGCCTGGCATTCGTTGTCAGGATTAAGCTCGGTCTCTTGATAGCAGACACCGTCGATCACGCAGTCGTTCACCACGGAGATGTTGAGCATGATGTCACCGCTGTTGTCCTCGAAGCCCGCTACACGTATGTAGTAGGTACCACCCACCGAGGCCGGGAACGTAAGCGCCGCATGCAGATCAACTCCGCTGTCATCGTCGCAGGCGATCTCGATGCCGCCGGCGTCGGGACAGGCGCTCCAGACGCTGAGCACCGGGTCGTTTGAAGGCGCGAACGTACTGCCGTCCGTTGTAAGCAGCACTTCGCCGTCACAAAACGCGGTGAAAAAGAACCAGACGTCGTTGTTCGAGTCCACCTGGCACGAGGCCTCAGCGTCGTCGGGCCCTCGATTATCGTTGTTGCTGAAGGTGACTCCGAGTGAAGCTTCGATCGCAAAGGGACAGGTGTCATTGCACTCCGGGTCATCCAGTCCGGAGCAGACGCCCGCCCCATCGCAGGTGTCGACACCGATCCCGGGTCGGCCCGTACCGGTGCAGGGATCCCCGTCGTCGCACGTTGCGCCAGGGGCGCGGAAGGACCACACAAGTGGCGCCGCCGCGTCACATTCCTCGCAATCGTTGGAAGGGTTGAACTCGCCGCCTGCATAGCACGCCCCGCCGATCAGGCAGTTTCCGGGATCGAGCGTGTTGTCACAGAGGCCCGTACCCTGGTTGCAGGTATCGGTCGTGCAGGACAGACCGTCGTCACAATCAACCGCTGAGCCCCCACTGCAAACCCCGCCGGTGCACGTCTCACCTACCGTGCATGCGTCCAGGTCATCACACGCGCTGCCATCGGCGACGTCGTTCGGCTGACACGCCCCCAATCCGTCGCAGATGTCAGGGTCCGTACAATCGGTGTCGGACGGATCGCCGCACGCCGTCCCCGAGGTGGCGTGATTCGGCTGGCAGGTTCCGGCCCCGTCACACGTGTCACGAAAATCGCATTCAGAAGTGCTCGTATCGCCACACAGGGTGCCTGCCGGGACAAAGACCGGGCTGCACTCGCCGAGCGTATTGCACGTGTCCTGGGCATCGCACTCTCCGACGGGCGGGCTACCGCACGCGATGTCCGGCGTCGGCGTATGGTCCACCGACCCGTCCGGATTACACGTGTCCGAGGTACATTCGTTGCCGTCGTCTATCGTCGTCAACGCCCCGGTTAGCGGGTCGCAGCAGAACACGACGTCGTTGTAATTGGGCGTGTTGGAGCACGTTTCGTCCGGCAGGCAAACGTCGTCGGTGCACACGTTGCCGTCGTCGCAGTCGGCGTTGGTCGCGCAGGCTATCGATATCTCAGCCGGAATCCGAGTGATCGGCGTGATGAGAATCCCGACGCAGGTGGTCATAAGCGTGAAGTTGATGTCGTCAACCAGGCTTATTGTATAGGTTCCCTGCGCTCCTACGGGCACCTCCAACTGCAGCGTGCCTCCGTAGAACTTCGTAACTCCCGCGTCCGGGTCGAGCCTGCAACTGGTGGAGGCAGCGCTCCAACCATATGAGAGAGAGTCGGTCGTTACCGTCTCCACGTAGTTCCCCCCGGAAAAAACCCAGTCCGGGCGCTCGAAGCAGAATGGACGCGGGTCAGGCGGGTCAGGGCACGGCGTCACCGCGCAGTTGCTGAACTCGTCCCAATCGCACGCCGGGTTCGTCGGGTCGAACAGGCAGTCAAGATTGCCGCACACGTCGACAGCCTGGAAGGCGCCGTCCGTGGGTGTCAGAGGCCATCCCAAGGGATTGAGATCAACACCGGGGTTCGGGGGGTTGGCATTGGCACCGAGATAACTCGCCGGGTCTATCGTGCCTTGGAACGATCCAAGAAGCACCCCGGTCGAATTGGGATCCCACCCCGACAGTAGTAGATGCAGAGTGACAGTTTGGCCACCACCCTGCAGCACGATCTGGTTGCCATTGATCGTGAAGTTCCCCGTTGCAGTGACCGGCACCCATTCCTGCACCTGGGGGTAAACGGGGGCGGCCAATAACCCCAAGATGCACAAGGCCCGGACCCGCCACATTCCCACGCCGTTCATGATCCCACGCTCCTCCTCACTCGTCACGCGTAGGGATCGCCTGATCCCCTCGCACTCCACACTCCGCAATGCCTCTTCTCCTCCGACTGACGCTGCGTCGGCACTCAGGCCAGCTGACAGTGCCGCTCCGTGCGTTCAGCGCTCCCGCAGGCCCCGAGCCATCCTGCCGTATGCCCGAACGGAAACCCCCCTGCATCACCAGTTGGGCAGCGTCCGATAGTCTCTCATTGTGCCATGACAGCGAGAAAATGCAATTACAAATCCCTGTGCGGCTCCATGTCGCAAAGTAACAAAACCTGCGCAGCCGCTAGCACCAGTGATCACCCAGGCCGCACCACCGGGAGGAGTACGGATTGAGGCGCAATCAGCGCCCAGCTCGCTGTCGGCTGCCCTTTATTGCGACGCACACGGACGCGTGGCCGCGCTGCCATCATCGCCCCGCTTCCGCCGTGATTACAGCGGGGATGAAACGTGTGGGCGTATGTAGTGCACTGGCGCAGTCAATCAGCAGGCTGAACTGTGGGTCCTCGTCGAACCCTATCGTATACGTCCCGTTTGCCGCCGGCGGGATTTCCAGAATCAGCGTGCCGCCATATCTGCGAGAACCATCGTCAACCGTACACGGCTGATCGCTTTGCACGATACCAGCCCATCTGTAGCCTATTTCGTGTGTGGCGACGACAGCTACGTAATTGAGGGAACCGACCGGAAACACCCAGTCGGGGCGATCGGCGCACAACGGATACGGCTCTGCACAGTCGTAATCCGGACAGTGGCTGAACGGATCCCACGCACAGCCCGGGTCTGTAGGATCGAACAGGCATGGCAGCGTCGCACAGACGCCGGTCGCCTGGAAGCCACCAAGCTCGGGCGTGTCGGGCCAGCCGAGCGGGTTCAAGTCGACTCCCGGGTTGGGTGGGTCGGCATTCACACCCAGGTAACCGGCCGGGTCGATGGCCCCTTGGAAGGCACGCAGCTCTTCGCCCGTATCAAGAAAGTCCCAGTTGGATATGAGAAGATGCAGAGTAACTTGACCACCGCCAAGCCCCAGTGAGATATGGTTCCCATCGATTGTGTGGGGAACATCAGCCGCGACCGGTACCCACTCGACCACCGCAGCCGGAGCTCCGGGGCACGTGCAGAATCCGGCGCATCCCGACGAAGTAGCCGGGCAATCCGCATTGCTGCTACACTCGATAGAGTCGAACGGCGTGTTTACGCATGCGCCGTCCACGCACGAGTCGAGAGTGCAGTCAGCGCCGTCGTCGCAGTCGAGGGGAGTGTGTGTCACGAATCCGGTATCCTCGTCACATACATCCGTCGTGCACGGGTCCCCGTCGTCGATCAGCGTTAGATCATGGTTAGCGGGACTACAGCACCAGACGCTTTCGTCGAAGTCCAGGACGTTGCTGCATGTGCCGTCTATGTTGCACGAATCGATGGTGCATGCGTTTTGGTCGTTGCAGTGCACCTCCGGCAGGCACGCTGGACAATCCACCGGGCACCCCATTGCCGAGTACGAAACACCCTGGAACGCCCAGAGGTCCATCAGCAGGTCGGTAATGTTGATGAACTGCTGCGGATCACACATGTCGCCTGGGTTCAGGCCGACGCCCCACAGATCCAGGTTGGGTATGGTCTGGAGCGCGTAATCCCGAATCAGCCCGAACTTCACGCGCTGGATATCGGTGACGTTGACGTAACTGTCGTCATTTGTGTCCCCCCAGCGCCACGTTGTAGCTGTAGCGGTGTCTGAAAAACTCGGCGCGCCCGGCGTCCCGCAGTCGCCCTTGATAATGAACTCGGTCCCCGGGACCACGTGCACCCCGGTCACGTAGAGAGGATCGCCCCACTCGGACGGCAAAAGCCAGGCGGCTTGACTCGGATCATCGACCACTCGGGCGACGTTGCCATCGGGAAACCCATCCAAGTCGACGTCAAAGGGCTCCGGGGGGCCCACATAGCGAAGCACGCCATCCGGGCAGTAAGGCAAGATGGTAATCGCCTGCGGAGCAGTCGAATCCGCCGGCTGGGGCGAGATAAACAGGTAGCGCCCGCCCACACCTACTGCAATCGGGGGATCACACAGGCACACATCATTCTGTTCGTCGCAGGCTGTCGCACAATCCGTACCGCACGGGCAACCGGCGCTGATGCAGCCGGCCTCAAGCGTACAGACCTCCGGCCCATTGCAAAACAAGCCGTCGTCCAGGCAAAATGCGTCGTTCGGGGAGTTCACGCACGTGTCGGCTGCTTCGTCGCACGAGTCTTCGGTGCAGTCAACGGCGTCGTCGCAGATCGGCACCGACCCGGGCTCCACCAGACAATCCAAGAGGGCGTCGCAGATCTCTACCCCGTCGCAGAACTGTCCGTTGTTGCAGTTGGCGTCGTTAGGCTGGTTCACACACGTATCATTAATCTCGTCACAGGAATCGTCCGTACAAGTCACAGCATCGTCGCAGTCAGGGACGGACCCGGGCGCTACTACACAATCCAAGAAGGCGTCACAGATCTCCACGCCGTCACAGAACTGTCCGTTGTCGCAGCTGGCGTCGTTGGGCACATTGTCGCACCTTTGAGCAAGCTCATCGCATGAGTCGTCGGTGCAGTCGACGGCGTCGTCACAGGTGAAGGCGCCCGAGCCGCATGCCCCGTCGCTGCAGATCTCGTCAATCGTACAGAATAGTCCGTCATCGCACGGAGTGCCGGGCGGAACGTAGTTGGGCTGACAAATGCCGGACCCGTCACAGGTGTCCGGAGAGTCGCATTGCGTCTCCGTGGTGTCGCCGCAGGATGTTCCTTCTGGCACATAGTTGGGCAAACACACACCAGCGCCATCACAGGAATCGGGTTGGTCGCACTCGGACTCGTTGAGGTCTCCGCACGCTGTGTCAGGCGGGGCGTGGTGCTCGACACAGGTTCCGAACACATCGCACGTGTTCTGGGCGTCGCATGGGTCAACGGGCGGCCCACCACAGTTGCGGCCCGGCACCGGAGTATGCTCGGCAATACCGTCGGGATTGCAGGCATCGTCAGTGCACTCGTTTGAATCGTCAATGGCGGTCAACTGCCCGGTGATGGGATCGCAACAGAAGGTCACGGGGTCGTAGTTGAGCACGTTCTGGCATGCCCCGTCGGGATCGCAAGTATCGTCGGTGCAGGCGTCGTTGTCATCGCAATCGCCGTCGGCCAAGCACAGGATCGTGATGCGTACCGGCGTGCGATTAACCGTTCCGAACGGTATGGCGAAGCAGTCCGTTGCCAAGGTGAAGTTGGGGTTGTCGACGAGGCTTATAGTATAAGTGCCAACGGCTTCGACGGGAACTTGCACGACGAGCGTACCGCCGTAGAACCTGGTGACACCGTCCGGGTCAACTGCGCAACTGGTCGATGCCGCACTCCATGAGTATGACAGTGAGTCGGTCGTTACCGCCTCGACGTAGTTGCCGCCGGCGAACACCCAGTCAGGGCGCTCGAAGCAGAACGGGCGCGGGTCAGGTGGGTCGGGGCATGGCGTCACCGCACAGTTGCTGAACTCGTCCCAATCACACGCCGGGTTCGTCGGGTCGAACAGGCAGTCAAGATTGCCGCACACGTCGATTCCCTGAAAGGCCCCGTCGGTGGGCGTAAGCGGCCAGCCTAGGGGATTCAGGTCGATCCATGGCTTCGGGGTGTCGGCGTTAACTCCAAGATATCCAGCGGGATCGACCGTCCCTTGGAATGAGCCCAGCAGTCGACCTGTTGCAGCCGGGTCCCATCCGGAGACCATCAGGTGCAGTGTGACTTCCTGGCCCCCGCTGTCGAGCACGATTTCGTCGCCGTTTAGAGTATGGCTTCCAGTGGCAGTCACAGGTAGCCACTCAAATTCGACTGCGTTGACGGCCGCGCATAAACATCCCGTTGCACACCACAGTGCCAAGTTTCTCACCGGAGTATTCATGATGACTTCCCTTCAACGGTAGGCGGACTGAGCTGTCATTATGCCGCACATCGTGGCCGGATGCAACAAGAATCTTGCGGAGCCTGTCGCGGACTATTGCACGCGGGGTCACGACGGGGCGTGGGAGCGGCGCACGCCCTTCCCCTCAAGAAGCCATTCAACAAGCTCCATGGGCAACCCCACGACATTGGTGAAACTCCCTTCGAAGTGCGTGATGAATTCATCCGCGCGATCCTGAATCCCGTACGCCCCAGCTTTACCCTCCCAAGCACCAGTCGCGAGGTAGTCATCAAGTTCGAGCGGCGACAAGGGCTTCATCGTTACAGCAGTGATGTCGTGCCCGATCGTGCGGTCCCCGGTGAGCGCGTCGAGCAAGGTGACGCCCGTGATAACGTGATGAGTGGTCCCAGCCAGTGCCCGAAGAATCCCGCGCGCGTGCTCTCGATTCTGGGGCTTGCCAAACAACTCTTCCCCAAGCGAAACCACCGTATCCGCGCCCAGCACAAAGCCGTCGTCGATCATTTCCACGACGCTCCGCGCTTTGTAGTAGCTCAGTGCCTCGGCACGATTGGCGGGCGACACACCCGCCGACAGTTCCGCGGGCTCATCGAGCGCAGGCGCAAGCACCTTGAACTCATAGCCATGCTCTCGCAGGAGCGACGCGCGTCGCGGGCTCGTCGAGGCAAGTACGAGGCGAAGAGGGTTCTGCATGGTGCTGTGGGCCCCTGAACAGCTTTTTGCCAGAGTGGCAGTCAACTATGCTTCGAGCATTCGAGCCACGTGCAATGAGGTACACTCCCCCAATGCTCCTAGATGATAACCTCCCTCGAGCACACTTACGAGCCGCCCGCCGCAGTGACGCTTCGCCACTGCGACCAATTCATCCGTCATCCAGCCGAAGGTCGTCGTCTCAAGCTCCAGGGGTGCCAGTGGATCAAGACGATGGGCGTCGAATCCGGCTGAGACAAGCACGAACTGAGGAGCGAACCGCAGGACGGCCGGGAGGACGGTATCGTCAAACGCCGCTCTGTATCCACCGTCGCCAGCAGGTGGAATCATCGGGAGGTTTATCGTGGTGCCTATCCCGCCTCCCTTGCCTCTCTCGTCCGCATAGCCCGTGCCCGGGTAGACAATGCCTGGATGCCCGTGCAGGCTTATGAACAATACGCGCGGATCGGCGTCGAACGTATGCTGTGTGCCGTTGCCGTGGTGTACGTCCCAGTCGACTATCAGTACCCGCTCCATGTGGTGCTGATCAAGCAGGTACTGCGCGGCAATCGCGACATTGTTGAACATGCAGAACCCGATCGAGCGGTCGTGCTCAGCGTGGTGCCCCGGGGGACGAACGGCGCAGAACGCGCGGTCCAACCGACCTGCCATAACCTCCGCTACCGCATTGATCACCGCTCCGGCTGCTAACAGCGCGACCTCATAACTGCGAGGGCAAATGGCGCTGTCCGGTACGTCAATGTACGTTAGGCCGTCGGCACACGCGCTTTCAACGCGCGTGATGTAAGAATCAGCATGAACTCGGCGGACCAGCTCCAAGTCGATAGGCGACACTTCGACGGACGCGCAGGCTTGGGTCAATCTGTGGGTGCAGAGCGCAGCCGCGATCGCCTCGAGGCGCTGAGGTCGTTCGGGGTGTGCACCTCCGGTGAGATGGTCTTGAAGCCGCTTGTCCTGGGCCAAGCCTACTGCAGCCATAACGGAGTGGTACCGTATTTAGCTACGTACGCAAGGGTGAGCCCGGATCAGGCGACGGGCCTTTGCGTAACATGTCGGACGTGTTATGCTCTCAGCCCGGAATCGACGAAGTGATGTGAGGGTCGAGAGCTGGACCGAGCCGAGGCTGCAACGGAGATGTTTGC
>JBHHXS010000086.1:0-12489 GCA_046757145.1 Phycisphaerae bacterium
GGGCGGAGCGCCGCCGACGCAAGCGCCGCCGGCGCAGGTGTCGCTTGTGGTGCATGCGTTCCCGTCGTCGCACGGCGCGGTGTTATCGTCATGCGTACAGCCGGTGGCAGGATCACAGGAATCGTCGGTGCAGACGTTGGCGTCGTCGCAGTCAGGCGGAGCGCCGCCGACACACGCACCATTGGCACAGGTGTCGTTTGTGGTGCAGGCGTTCCCGTCGTCACAGGATGCGGAGTTGTTCTCGTGCTCGCAGGTGCCGATCCGGCAGACATCGTCGGTGCAGACGTTGCCGTCGTCGGCACACGCAGTGCCGTCAGCCAGCATCGGGTTGGTGCATGCGCCTCCCGAACACACATTTGCGGTGCAGTCGTTACCGTCGTCGCATGAGCTTCGATTGACATCAATCCGCGCCACGTCAACCACGGTTTTTCCGCACGCATCCTTGACCTCCACGGAGATGTCATAGGAGGTGCCGTTCCCCGCAGCGGCGACACCCGGTATGAACTTCGGGTTTGACGCGCTGCTGTTGTCAAACACCGTGGAAGGTAGGACGTTGCCGGGGGCGGCGCGATCGACGGCTGTCCACGTGTAGGTGTATGGGGGCTTGCCGCCCGACGCTGTCGGAACAGCCCCTACGGGTACGAGCTCCGTCGCACACGCCTGAAGATCCGCTCCCGCGTCTGCAGAGGGTAGCCCCGGCGGGGTGATCTGCACTTCGGACGTCTGTGAGGTTCCGCCCGCCTCATCCACAGTGACTCTTACTTTGCGCGGTGTGCTGTCGGTCGTGGGTGCGGTGTAGGTTGCCGTCGCCGTCGGTGAGCTTTGTGAGACCGACGGGGGTGTGACACTCTCCCCCGCGACAGGCACGCCGGCGATACTGAACGTAAACGTGTACGGTGCGGTGCCACCGGTCGCGGTGGCCTGAATATCCGTTGTCTGGGCCAGACAGACGTTGGGGTTGGTCGCATGGGCGTCGAGGCTGGTTAGAGGCCCGGGTCCCGGTGTGACGTTGGGCGGGGGCGTCGCACTGCTGGAGACCAGCATAGTCAGAATGTCGGTCGCCCGCTTGCCCACGACGTCCTGGACGGCAACGCGGATGGGTACGCTGTCCCGGGCGCCCGGTGCGGTGAAGTTCCGCTCCTCCTCGAAGAGGCTCAACCCGTGCTGCGTGGGGTCGCCAAGGCCGCAGGTACAGGCTCCGAACGTGTCATCGCCTATGGTTATAGGTCCGCAATCGGCAGAGCCTCCCCCCACGCTCCCGTGCCCGGTGGGGACCAGATAGCACGCGGTGTAAGGCGGAGTGCCCCCGACGATGGTCGCGAGTATGGGTACCGTTTGCCTGGGCTCCACCCCGGACCCTTCCTCCGCAAGCGTCACGCTCAGGTTCAGTGGGGCACTGACCGGGAGCGAGATAATGGTGCTCTCCGTCGCCCCGACCGCGTCTTCAATGGTGACGTTTATCAGGGCTGTGCCGACTTTGTCGATCGGGGCTCTATAGGTCACGCTGCATCCTTGCGCCCGCTCGTCGTCGGAGGACCCGATGGTGCACGAAGACTGGGAGAGGCTTCCACCGAGTAGACCCGTGTTCAGTATTGTTAGCGTGACGGTATACGGTGCCTCACCCGCAGCTGCACGGATCGTCAGGGTGGTGTTGTCGCCCGGGGCGAGTTGTGCCCGTCCGTCCTCACCGCCGCTGGAGGATGCCTCGGCAATGCCCAGTGCCGTTTCGGAGCTGACGGTTATTGCCACCGTATCGGTAGCGTGGTTGCCCCGCTTGTCGGTGACATCGACGCGGAATGTGACGCTGCCGACGGCCTTCGGAGCAGTGTACACAACCGTGGAGACGGTCTGCCCCGTGCCGCTGGGGTCGAAGGGTGGTAGCGGCTTGATGCTTATGATTTCCTCACCGGCCGGGCGTATCACTTCCGGGCTTAACCTGCTTTCGTCAGGTGTCCATTCTATGCAGTAGCGATCGCAGGGGACGGTTGCCGTCGTCCCATCGCCCTCTCCCTCTACGAAGGGCGTGCCGCCGGAGATGGTCGCGGCTAACTCAACGCTACCGTCGGGGCTTACGCGGGCACTACCCGCAGAGATCGAGACCGCCAGCTCACTCGGCGGGCGGACGATTTTCAACAGTCGCGTCCGCGTTGTCCTTACAGGTTCGCAAACCGATGCGTCCGCACAATCCTGGGCCTGGACGTCGCAGGCTGCTCCGTCGTCGCACGTTCCGCTGAGGATGAATCGGTCATCGGCGTCACCGGCACCTTGCACGAGCGTGGTAGCGACGGTGATTCTAATCCAACTTCCCGTCGGTCCGGGGTCGCCGTTCACCTTACGTATGGTGAGCGTGCTGCGTTGCAGCTCGGAGGTCGCTACGTTCGGGTCTGTAAACCTCGACTCGATCAGCCTGCCTTCGCTGTTGAAGAAGGTAGGTGGAATGTCCAAGTCCAGCAGACTCCGTGCAGCGATGGCCGCGGCGGAACCGGTAGTGCAGGGCTCCACAGTATCGTCCGGTGCAACCTCGTCCACGCACCACTCGAACGTCGCAATGCTATTGGCGCGGGCCGTCGCCACTGCACTACCCTGTTGAGTGTCGCCTCGGATCAGCAGCGATCGGTTAAGTTCCAGGTTCGCGGTGAAATCCGGCTGCGGAAGCGCCTGCCCCTGTCCTCCGCCGGAGGGCTCGGGTATATTGGGAATGGAGCTGACGGGGATGTCACACGCGGTCAACGTGACTGCACAAGCAACCAAAGCCGATATACTTGCGGTAAGTGCCTGTCGAAAGCTCATCTTTGAGTCCTTCCTATAGCTAGCTGCGCTGCAAGCTGATGCACGGCAAAAAAAACATGCTTCCGTGCGAGTTGCTCTTCCCCGCGCCGATCCCTCAAAATGCGGGTGGGAACGTTGATAGGGTTAAGGCGTAGACCCTGAGAGCCTGATCAACTGCTCCACGTTAGGATTAACGCGGATCTGCGCTCCAGCGGTCCCCGGGTTTCCAATGATCCTGGTCCGTCTAACTCTCTGACCAACGACGACGTTCGTCGGCACGCCCGATTCTATCAGGGCCCGTGCAGGGTTGGCTGTGGCCATCCGCACCGGATGTGCCACGGGCCGAGGCACCGGCGTGGTGACCACGGCACGAGGCTGGTCAAACGTCAGCTCCGTCGCGTCCCGAGCACGGATGAACTGGGCGGTTCCCCGCTCAGCCACCCGAACAGGCGTGAAGTCCCCTTTCTCTGCGTCGGCTATCCACTGTCCCCCCTGGGTCGTGGCGAACGCGAGCAGGTCGGTAGCCATCTCGCCGGCAAGGCGCCGAGCCAGATCTTCCGGCACGGGTTCTGTGAGCATTCCGGGTAAGATACGTAGTCCCTCCCTGATTTGAATCCCCGTCCGGTCAATCGGCTCGCCCGAGTCGTCGAGCAGCTTCGCGTCGGGTATCGCGCCGGCGTACCAGATGGCCTCTCCCTCAAGCATCGCCAGACTTACGTCGGCGCCGTCCGCGGTAAGAGCCATCGCGCCGCCCTTCGACAACGCGTATCCGGAATTGGCGTCACCCTGAAGGGCGACAACAAGCCAGCCCTTCGTGTCTCGCCTAATGATATATGCCCGTCCTTTTAGCAAGGTCAACGTTACGGGCACGTCATTTTCTCCGGGCTGCCAGCTTCCGACTGCCAGCTCAGACGAAGCGCCCAGGTGCACGGATATGCCGTGATCCGGTAACGTCACGAGCGCACGGGCTTTCTCCAGGGTAACGACGCTCTCTCCAATGCCGACGCCGTTATCCTGTTCCGTAAAACGTCCGCGCGCGGTCGGAAACGCCGGTCCGGATACACCTTTTGTGGCCCCCTGGCCCGTAGAAGTTGTAACGAAGACTACCGGACTGACGTCTTCAGTTTGCGCCGATGCTATGCTGCAGGCCGGTATCGAGGCGATTAGGACCAATGCTCTGGGATGCGCGCGCCTTTTCATCATAGTTGGGGGCTCCCTAATTGAGCGTGAACGCAACGGAAAGACCATACATGCTCCGATCGTACTCGAAAACCGCCTGCCCAAGGCGATCCACCACATTGCTGTCGTCCTGGGTGAAATCCACGTAGGCCCGAAGCGTCATTAGCACCCGGTCGATGGGTGGGCGCGATCGATTGATCTGCCTGCCTTCACGCAGAACGAACGTCCGAGAGAGCCCGATGATATAGCGCTGAATGAAGTCCCGGCGCGGCCGCCTGTGAAAGTCTATCAAGCTGCCGTGGGCGTATTCCTGCCATTGCAGGTCCGTAGTGAGCGCAAGGTCAATTCCCCATGGCAGCGGGGCATTCACACCGATTGACAACGTATACTCCTTCTGGTCGAACTCGTCCCCGTCGGTGCCGTCCCACTTGTAGCGCAGGCCGACGAACGGGGTCATATAGCGCGCAGGGTAGTCCGGGTCCTCCTGCCTGAAGGATTCGTCTCCTCTGGCCCCCCAGGGCTCGAGCCCCCATTCCTCGTACAGCTCAGTCATGTCCACGACTTTGAAGCTCTGAGCGATACCGAAGGCCAGATGCCTGCCGTCTCGATTGAAGCGTCGGTCGAACAGCGGCTCGCGGTAATCGCGTATCTCATAGGTTGCGTAGATGCCGGTCTCCGCTCGGCGGTCGGCCCAGAATATACGTACGTGCGGGCTCAGCGCTTGAGATTCCAAGAACGCCGAGCGCCCGAGAAGCGTGTAGTCGTAGTCATACTGCAACCTCAGATGGACAGGACCGAAACGCCCCTCCTTGCGAACCAGCTCATACTGAACCGCAACGCTGCCTCCGTAACGCTGCTCATCGAACTCGTCGACATCCGCATGCCAGAGCGATGACACTCTACCCTGCACGCCTAGGGTCCACCGGTCCGCAAAGGTGTAAGTATAATCGATGATAAGCCCGGAAGCAAAGCCATAGTCCTGCTCACGCGAGATATCGCGCGGCAGATCGGTGCGTTCACCCAACAGTACGACGTTTGTGTCACGCTGTGCACCGGCAAAGAGCGATAACTGTACGTCGTTCCACTGCCCTGGGGCACTGGGGGGTTGGGTCTTCAGGCGTTCGATCTGCTCACGTTGCCGCCAAACAACGGTGGGTATCGCGCCCCTGCTGGCTGAGCTGGGCTCTTGGCCGGGAGGTGTTACCGTATCAAGCTCCGCTGCCTGCATCACGTACCGTGCCGCCTCATCCAGGACATCCAGGCGCCGTTGCTCGTCGGACTCCAGAGTAGAACGCAGGGGGATGATCAGCCCCAAATACAGCGCCGCGTAACTGCGCCAGCGGATCCCTATCTGAGGATCATCCACCAGCTCGCGCATGATCTGCTCTGCCTGGCGTAGCACCTCATAGTCGATTTCAGGCTCCTCGGTTCGCGCCCGGCGGGGAACAGCCAAACGGTAGCGAATGACCCCCAAGAAGAAGCTGGTGCGCACGGCATCCTCGCCGGAAAGCCCCGGCCGGATATCCTCAAGCTGCGAAGCAATCTGCTTAAGTATGTCGACAGCGGACGAACGCAGTGCCGAGACCGGCCCGCTTGCCCTGTCCTTGGAAACATGCCCCGCTCTGATGCCCAACGCCTCTTCCTCGTCGTTGCGTGCGATCTTCGCCTGGGCGACGACCTTGAGCAGGTGGATTACCACACCCGGTTCGTCCAGAGCGCGGACAAGGCGCTCCAGGTCTGCCACCATGTTGCGGTAGTGGTCGCGCTCGCGATTGCCTGCGTCGTACCGCTGTGAGCGGTACTCCAGCATGTCCGCCAGAATCTGCTCATCGGTGTCGTTAGCCCGGCCCTCGACCAGGTTCATGAGCCGCTCGAGGTTGTCAAGCCGCTCACGATCAAGAATCCGAGCGGTCGGACTCTCGGTGCTCTCAGCAAGAGATTCGCGCAACTGCTCGATCTCACGGCGAATGCGGGCCGGTCGATCGCTCTGGCCCCGAACCTCAAGGAGCGTTTGCATGTCGTCCTCGCGCTGTTGGGCGGTTAGCTTGTTCGCCCTCTCAAGCAGCCCGAGTCCGCCCCATGAGAGCGACCGGAACAACAGGGCGGCCGGATCGCCAGGTTCCTTCTCCAGCGCGGAGGAGAACAGCTCAATCGCCCGTTCGAAGCCTGCCTGGTCACCCCACATGTAGTGGTAGATGCCCTCGGCTACGTCAGCCGACACATCCACGGAGGGTGTATCCTGGGCGCGCACGTAAGACCTGACGCCACACAGAAGGCAGAATAACGCGCCGAGAAGAACAACACGGTCAGAGATTCTCATAGGGCTAGCCCTCTGTTGGGTGTTAAGCCGAGCCTGACGCCCCGCCACGTCTGCTGACCGGCGACATCGCGGGACCATCGACAACCGTCCAGCAGGGACGCGGATCGAAGGCCACCGCGGCTACGGCTGCTGATCCTGCTGTAGCGCTTGCTCGACCGTCGCAGCTTCGACGAGGCTTGCAAGTGTTGTCACGCTGGTACGAATCAGCGTGGACGACACGAGATCTCGTAGTTGCAGCGTGGTGATGCCACATGGTCCTGCCAGCACACTGGCGCCCGGTATTGCTATACAGAGCAGCAGGCGGCGCCATTTTCTATTGTTCATCTCCCGATCCTCTCTAGGTAACTCGAGCTCACCGACGCCGACACCAGACTCAGAGCGACGCGACCAGGTTCTCGAGCAAGAATATGGAAATGTCGGAAGCAGCCGACAGTGCTGCCCGCAACTGAACGTCGGGGTCAACGATGCAGCCCGCAGCTTGGAACACGCACGTGCCACCCCCGATCAGGTACACCCATCGAACAAGTCTGCGAAAACGATTCTGCATGAATACGCCACCTAAATGTCTATGAGTTACATGCCCCACTCAATGTTGCTCATCAGGCAATCGACACAACGATGTTCCCGGCCACGAACAGCCGCCATCGATGCGAGAACCCACCCTGGCGGCCAGTGCGCCCAGAACCTGAAGCTCATTGGACGGGGTGGTAATCAAACTGTCAAGCGATTTTTTCGAGGTCCGATCCAGTGGCACGGCAACTCGGTCAGCGCGTATGGACTCAATCATGGGCTTGCAGGGCCCGAGTCAACGTTTGAGCCGCCCACCGGTCTGTGTCGTTCCATGCCCTCCAGGGCGTTGTTCCGTCTGACAAGGCTGATGTTAGCTTAAAGGCACATATGCGATCGTCTAGTTTGCCGCCGAGCAAATCATCGAGCGAATCCCACTCCACCTCCGCAGGTGGTATTCCTTCCTGCTGTGCTGAGCGTGTGGGCCTAAGGTAACTGTTACGCGGCGTGAGCTGTAGAGTCTCGAGGCTGTGGATTCCGCCCATCCAGTCGTCGGGTGCAAGCACCAGTCCGAGTACGCTGTCGAACTTCGTGGCGTAGTCGGCAGCACGTATTGCTGACGGCGTCACATCAAGCACCGGGTCAAGCAGCAGCTTCCCCAGTTCCTCGCGCCGCTGCGAAGCGAGCGTCGCGGTGGAGCACAACCTAACGAGTGTAGGCCCTTCTGTGGCTTCGTTTTGCCGTGGTCGTGCGCTCCACACAATCGCATATGCGTTTTGCGGCCCAACAAAGTACTCGACGAATACTGTTGGGGGGATCTCCTCGGGTTTCCCCATTCTTCCCCGTCTGCCAAGGCGATCCTTTGATCTGAGGTGCGCGGTCAGTGCCGCGAGTGTATCCACCCGTGCGGCGCCAGCCGCTTTAGCGGCCCAGATACGACGTAGGAGGTCGATGGCCTGGCCACCATCGATAGGGTTGGAAGCACCATCAGCAAGAGCAGGCGTCAGGTCTGCAAGGTTGCGATCGAGGTCAGCGCGGGCAGATAGCGAGAGCAGACGACGGTTGAGGGCGGCTATCTGCGGCACGGTCTCAGTGAACCATTCGCTCGTGCTTCTAGTCCCGGACCAAGCGGGCGCGACGGTGGCGTTGTCGACCAGTTCCAGTGTCATGCGGCAGGCAGCCGGCTTCCCTAGACCGTTGATTGCAGTGCGCAATCGGGCGAGAGCCTCCCCTGCCAGTTCCGGCGGGGCGGCGCCTTCGGCTGGGTCGATTTGCCAACCGGAGGTCACCTTCAGGATCAGGCTGGATGGTCCGTCGCCGGTTGCCTCAACATCGGTCGCACCTGCTAACTCCCAGCGCGGCGAGATAATGGTACCGCCGGCCGAGAGATAGTCCTGCAGCGGTCGGTGCTGCTGGCTAACGGCGAAGTCGGTTATAAGGGAGGACTGATCGCGCCGGCGCACGTCAAGATACTTCTCCACCAAGCCCCAGTAGCCGGGGAGTTGTAGTTGATCCAGTATTTGGTGAGCCTGGCTGACGGGATCGGCGCCGTAGTCAATCCATCCGCGGATCTGTAATGGCAGCAACTCGGCCAAAGAAGCCGCTCGGGTGTCGGGTTTGTCGGCCCATGGAGCGGTGACGCCGAGTCTCCAAGTGTCGCCCTCAGGCAGGCTGAGCTCGAATACTGCTGAGGCCGACGCCGTGCGGATCCAGTGATCGTCAGCCATTGCCGAGTTGAGTTCTTGCAGAAGAGCGCGTTCCCACATCAATGCCTCCGCGCGGTCCTTCCAGCCGGCTTGCAACACGAACCGCAGGGCTAGTGGATCCCACTCGGCTATGAACGTCCGATCCAACATTCCGTCGAGGCTGGTGATGACGAACTCGAGCGGAGCGGCGCTTAGTGGCCTTTCCTGATCATCCGGAAAGAACGGCGAGTCCGACACGATGGGATCAGCGGCAAAGGCGCGTTTCAGCTCGCCCGCGCAGTCTCTAGCTGCGTCGAGTTGCCGTCCGTGCAGGGTTGGGGGTACCTGGTCCTGAATACTTTGAATCTCGTCGTCGGCTATCCCGGATGGCGTCAGGGCTCCGTCAATCACATCTAGGGTGAGCGTTATTCCGACAGCAGCCAGCTCGATTTCGGGCAACTTGCCGTCAGGGAGAAACACCAGAGCGGCCTCGACGCCTTCAGCGCGCCAGCCGTCGCCGGATACGATCCACTGGGGCTTCGCCCGCAGGGCAAGGCGCAAACGATCAGGGTTCATAACGTCCGGTCCCGCAAGCCCGGCAATAGCCTCCTCGGGAAGCACGGGCTGTGTGGACAGTGGTTGGTCTATCGTGAGCAGGCGTTCGAGCTCCGCCACGCGCTCTTCCAGCTCCGTCTGATCTTCCGGGCGAACCCGCCATTGGCCGTCCCCGTCGGGATCAACAAGTTGCATCTGCCAGATCGGATTCACGAGACCTGGCGTTGCAACCTCCAAGACTGGAGCCCCATCGGGTGTGCCTGTAGTTTCGGGCAAAGACCGTACCAACTCCTCAGCAGCGGCGTTGGTGATGTGCGGTGATGTCGTGAGAATAGCGCGAACGACCTCCGTCGCCGCCGCCGCTGAAGGCGGTGTTCGCGGGGGGGGCTCGCCGTGGCGCTGCACCATAGTCCGGTAGCGCTCGAGTTCTTCGGGGACTCCAGCGGGCCAGGACTGCAGTTCGGGGCGTTGTTCCAGCGCGAGCTCCGCCTCAGTCCAATCTTCGCCTTCTACGGCCTTTTTGAGGCGTTCAAGGTACTCGTTCGCTTTAGCCACATCCGCTTGCCGGGTGCGTTTCGCGCGTAAGGCGGCGATTAACTCCTGCTTTTGCCCGGCAAATACGGCAGGGGGGTAAGTGAGTTCCGGCTCCGAGGCGAGCAACTCGTCCGCCTCGTCCAAACGCCCATCATCGATGGATTGACGCAGATCAGCGAGCCAGGAGTCTGCAAGCTGCTTGTCAGCCGCAGTCGCAGCGAGGCGTTGCTCCTCCGCGAGGTGGTCGCGCAAGCGCCCGTCATAATAGGCAACGCGGGGTTCGAACTCCTCCGGCGGGCACTTGAGGTCTGGTTTGCTTTGGAGGAGTTGGCCCAGTCGCTGCCAATCGCCCTGGGGACCTTCGAATACGGATTCGAGCTCGGCGATGTACGCCACGGCTGCGCTGCGGTCCTGCTGTACTTGGGCTTCGGGGCACGCGGGCGGACTGCTGGTGGCGTCGTACACAACGAAGCCCACTCCTATCACCAGTGGGGCGATTGCTCCTGCGGCAACTCCCTTTTTATGTGTCACCCACCAAGGTGGCTCAGGTTTCGTCAGCGCTACAAGGCCTGCCACCGTGTCGTCCCACTGATTCATGGGAACGAAGGAGAACGTCTCGGCGTGCCACGAGGCCGTCAAATCGGTGGTCGTGCCCCGCCGCGGTTTGACTTCGAGGTGCAGCTCGCTGAGCGGAGCCGTGATCCTCCTAGGTATGGCTCGTACTTTCATTCTCACGGGCGCGTCTTTCAGGCGGATCGCCAACTCATTGACCATCTCATCTCGCAAAGCGTTCTGACCAGCGATTACAGTGTGTCGCAAGGCGGCCTCCGCAGGGCGCAGGTCGAGCGCGGAGGCGACTTTGCCCACCTGAGGGCACGTGACCGACCACCTGTGGAGGGCGCGAGCCTCGGTGTCCTCTCCGGGAGTGATGGTCAACTGGACGTCCAAGGTAAGGGAGTTCGGCACGCGATCGGGCTGCTCCTTGGGCATGACCGCTCTAACGGAGAGCGCGAGCAAGGGTTTGTAGGCGCGAAGTTCCGTCGAATCGTCCAGAATGCGCGTTCCAACTGCCTTGTGCGCGGCCTGGGTGGCGATGTCCAGGGCACGGCGTGTGAAAGCCACGGGGTCCGCGTGTGTCCATTCGAGCGTGTTTGGGGACCACGTGATCTCCGTCGTGACTTCCTCGTTGGAACGCTCGGTCGGGCAGAGCAATACCTCAGCTGTCAGTCGGTCGGTCAGCTTCGAGTACGGGGCGTTGATTCGGGCTTCGGGGAAGAGGCCCAGGCGCAGGGGTGCGACCAGCTCTGGCAGCCGGGCCTCTTGTATGCGCGTTATGACTTTCCTCAGGTGAGAGATCAGCCCCTCGGCCAAAACTGAGCGATCGTCGCGCAGGCGCGGCGTCCCACCGTCCACCTCGAAGTTCAGCTTTCCGGAGAAGCGGTCTTGCGTCGGCGCTTTCTTATCGCGGAGCGCTACGCGGAGTTCGGCATTTCCGGCCACCGGTTCCCCGGGGGCGGTGAACTCAACGTCGCCAACGGTGATTTCGATGAGTTGCGGGTCCAGTGCATCGCGCATCCGTTCAGCGACAAGGGTGCGGGCGAAGCTCTGGCCAAGTTGCTCGACACGTTGGCGCACTTTCTCGCGAAGCTCGCGTATTTCGGCATCGCGCTGGCGAGTGCAGTGGTGTCGGAGCTCGTCGGCCCGTTCGCGTAGTCCCGCCGGCCAATGTGCAAGCTGCGGGGGGCTCTCGAGGATCCGCAAAGCGCGTTGCCACTCGCGCGATTTCGCGGCCTCATCCGCATGGTCCAGCCACTCGCGAGCTTGCCTGCTTTCGAGCTCGATGGCATCGATGCGTCGCTTTGTCTCCGCCTCATGCCTTGCGGCGGTCTCGATAGCTTCCGGCGGCCAGTATTCGAGTCCGTCCGGTTTGTGCGTGAGCACCTCCGCGGCCTGTTGCCAATCGTCCTTGCTGACCGCGGTTTCGAGGGTTGCCAGCCAGGCGCGCGCCCGATCGTAGTCTTCGTCCCTTCGGCGGCCGATTCGCAGACGCTTGACGAGGTCTTGCTCCTGAGGTTGCAGCTCTTGTGGTGGATAGGTGAGTTCGGGCTTGTCCGCTAGGACTTTCTCGGCTGCGGCCCAATCTTCCGCATCGACTGCGGCGCGCACCCGCGCGATCCAGTCGTTAGCGAGCTGCCTGTCGGCTTGTATCTGAGTGCGTCGCTTCTCTTCCTCCACATGCTCTTGCAAGCTCCGGCTGTAGTCTGCATAGCGTGCGTCAAACCCCTCAAGGCTGTGCTTCAGTGTCGGTCGTCGGCTTAGCAGATCGTCGAGCGCCGCCCACTCCCCGCCATCCAGGGCGGCTTGAAGCTTGGCCAGGTATGCCTCGCCTGCTTTGCGGTCCTCTTTCCGCTCCTTTTCCAGGCGTGCGGCCTCTTCACGCTTGCGGGCGATGATTCGTTCGAGCTCAGCCGTCGTTTCCCGTAATCGTGTGTCCAGCGCGGTGCGTGCCGCTTCTCGTAGACTGTGAAGTCCGGAAGGATCATTGGCGTCCACACTAACGGTGTCCAGCTTTGTCCGAAGGTCCTCCAAGAGTGGTTTGGCGGCAGCAGGATCCTCGCCAGCGGCTTTCTGGCTCCTCGTGTCCAGCTCCCGGATTGTCCGTTCGATGTCGGAATAGCGCTTGAGAGTAGCTGCGGCGGCATCGATTCGCGTCTTTACGGATGAGGGCAGGTCCGGCGCCGATCGGATGCGCTCGAGGGGATCGCGTGCTTCGGACCAGTTGTCACTGTCGAGCAGCTCGATGACGCGAGGCAGCAGGATGTGAGCGTCGGCCTGGTGGCACAGCGTCTCGGCGCGGGTCCTTGTTTCCTGCGTGGCTGCGTCGGCATCGGCTATACTCCGTGCCGCTTGCTTCACCTCAGCCCAGTCGACCTCTCCGGG
>JBHHXS010000087.1:0-12449 GCA_046757145.1 Phycisphaerae bacterium
GCAGTAAGTACGGCGTGAAACGCCGCAAGTAACTCAAGTAACTGCAACAAAGTACAGGACGGTCAAGGAATGGCGAGTTACGGAGTTTCCAGCGGAGACGATCGCGGAATGGTGGGGTCGACGCTTGCCCCACGCCTGGGAGCGATCGGCGCTGTACGCGTCTGCTTGGGTAGCCGTAGCGCTCGAGCGGTGGCGAGCGTCGTGGGGTGCTGCCTGCTGATGACGCTTGGGGCACGCGTGCGCGTCGCGATTCCGTGGACGGACGTTCCGATGACCCTGCAACTATTGGCGGTGCTGCTGATCGGGTTCTCGCTGGAACCAGCGTTGGCGTTGGGTGGGATGCTTACGTACCTCGCCTGCGGGACCGCGGGGTTGCCCGTCTTTACCGCGGGTTCGCTGGGGTTGCCGGGCCCGACCGGTGGTTACCTGGTAGGTTTTGTGTTGGCGGCGTGGGTGGTCAGCAATCTGAGGGGCGGACGCGCCGCGGGTGTCGGCAGGTTGCTGCTTGCCGGTGTGACAGGGGTGGCGTCCGTGCTGGTGCCGGGCGTGCTGTGGCATGCTGCCTTCGTCGGTGGGGACGTATGGCTAAGTGTGGATATGGCCCTTGTCCCATTCGTCCCGAAGGCAGTCGTCGAGTTGCTCCTCGCTGTGACGCTCGTAACCTCCGCTCATCGGACAAGACGGCGCGGTTGGTGTTCGGGTGAGTAGCGATTATGATCGACGCTTAGCCGACGCTACGGTAAGATCGTGCTGCCTCGTACAGCGCGCGTGATTCGGAAGAAGACTGCATATGGCATATAAGAAATGGACTCAGTCGGCAAATCAGTTGAAGCCGGACGTTAGGCACAACAGTTTGCTGATATCGAAATTCATCAATGCGATCATGCTGGACGGGAAGAAGAGCGTGGCTACGCGGGTGATGTATGACGCTTTGGACATCGTGGCAAAACGCGTCAAGGACGAACCGCCTGATCAGGTGTTTGAACAAGCCGTACAGAACTGCAAGCCGAATGTCGAAGTCCGTTCAAAACGTGTGGGTGGAAGTAACTACCAGGTTCCCATGCCGGTGAATCGCAAGCGTCAACAGACCTTGGCTTTCCGCTGGTTGCGGGAGGCGGCCCGGGCGAAGAAAGGTCGCCGACTGTGCGAGGCTCTGGCTCAGGAGATCGTGGACGCCCGAAAAGGTGAAGGCACCGCGGTTACCGCCCGAGACAACGTGCACCGAATGGCCGAGGCGAACAAGGCCTTTGCCCATTTTGCATGGTAGGCTAAACACCCCAAGTGCTCCCAAGTGGGCCCATCCGTTCGGCGGATGGGCTCGTTCTATTGGCGGTTGAGCCATAGACCCGACGGGCGCTGCAGCGGGCGAGCGGGGCGCAACATTATGAGTAGCGATCTGGCCAACATACGCAATATCGGGATAGCTGCGCACATCGACGCCGGGAAAACCACTACTACCGAGCGGGTGTTGTACTATTCAGGACGCACCCATCGCATGGGGGACGTCGACGACGGTACTGCCATCACGGACTTCGACGAGCAGGAGCAGCGACGCGGGATTACCATCTACTCCGCCGCAGTGAGTTGCCCTTGGAGAGGGCATACCATCAATCTGATTGATACACCCGGACACGTCGACTTCACGGCGGAGGTGGAGCGCTCCCTGCGGGTGTTGGACGGCATGGTAGCTGTCTTCGACGCGAAGGAGGGTGTTGAGGCGCAGTCGGAGACGGTCTGGCGCCAAGCGGACAAATACAGAGTCCCCCGAATCTGCTTCGTCAACAAGATGGACCGGGTGGGAGCGGACTTCGCCCACTGCACAAGCTCGATCCGCGAACGCCTCGACGCCAGGCCCCTCGTCCTGCAGCTCCCCATCGGGGCGGGGTCGGACCTCCGAGGTATCGTTGATCTGGTCGAAATGAAGGCGGTGTATTACCAGGCCGAGGGACAGGGGGCGAGGTTCACCTTGGCTGACATCCCCGCCGAAATCGCGGATGAATCCGCCAGGTGCCGCAACGAGCTGGTGGAAACACTGACGGAATTCTCCGACTCGCTGTTGGAGAGATACCTGCACGACAGGCCGGTCGATCCCGCGGATCTGCGCTGCGTGATCCGGGATGCCACGATCGGGCGGCAGCTTTTTCCGGTGCTGTGTGGAAGCGCGCTGAGGTCCGTCGGCATCCAGAGGCTGCTCGACGCCGTCTGCAGTTTCCTCCCAAGCCCGCTCGACGTCCCGCCGGTGACTGCCTGCGATCCCAGGCATGCAGGTGTTACTCACACGGTGGAGTGCCGCACAGATGGACCGGTAACAGCGCTCGTGTTCAAGGTGGTAGCTGCCAGGCCGGTCGATCTCCACTTCCTCCGAATCTACTCCGGCACATTGAAGGCCAATTCCAGGCTGCTCAATACTGCAACAGGTGGGAAAGAGAATATCAGCCGTATCTACAGGATGTTCGCCAAACGCCGCGACCAGCTATCCGAAGCGGGTGCAGGGGACATAGTTGCAGTGATAGGCCCAAAGAACGCACTGACCGGCCATACGCTATGCGACGCTCGCAAACCGCTGCTTCTCGAGTCGATCACATTCCCACAGACGGTGATCAGCGTGTCGGTTGAGCCCAAGGCGTCTAAGGACCGCGACAAGCTGGCGCAGGCCCTGCGCGCGTTGGAGCGCCAAGACCCCACACTGTCCGCATCCACCAATGAGGAGACCGGGCAAACGCTGTTGGCCGGGATGGGGGAACTGCATCTCGACGTGACCGTGCAGAAACTCCGCACGGAAATGCAGGTGGACATATCCGTAGGCAGACCGCGCGTGTCCTACAGGGAGACACTCTCCGGCGTGGGGACAGGCGAGGGCCAGTTCATCAAACAGGTGGGCGGGCGCGACCATTTCGCCATTGTCAGCTTGAAATTAGAACCACTGCTGTACTACGGCGTGGGTTCCAACTTCGAGATCACGAATGCGCTGGGTGACGCTGCGATCCGCGAGATCAACTTGGCTGCCGCGGAGACGGGGATCATTGACGCCTCTCAGAGTGGTATTCTGGGTGGTTACCCGGTGGTCAACTGGAAGGCAACGATCGAGGTGGTGCAGGAACATGAGCACAACAGCTCGGAGTTGGCGTTTGAGAACGCGGCGCGTGCCGCGTACTACGAAGCCATGAAGGCTGCTGGACCCGTGCTTCTGGAGCCGATCATGGCGGTCGAGGTGGTCACGCCCGAGCCGTACTTCGGTGCCATCATGAGTGATCTGAACGCCCGACAGGCAGTGGTGCGGGACACGGCGGTGCGTGGCACCAGCCGGGTAATCCAAGCGCATGTTCCGCTGGGGCAGATGTTTGGCTATGTGACAAAGCTGCGCAGTCTATCCCAGGGGCGGGCGACGTCGAGCATGACGCCCGCTGATTACGCCCCGGTCTCGCCGGAAGTGATGAAGGCCCTGGTGGGCTAGTGGGGGCGATCAACTGCCCGAGCAGGTCTGTAAAAGTTGTGGTGCGGGGCGGTTGACACGTGTCTAGGAGCGCTTATGCTGTGCGGTTCGCGGTTTTTTTTGCGAGCGGATTCGGACGTTGTATAAGGTGAATTGGCGAGGCCAAGCGGCGCGTGGGGACGAAGAGCAGAATAAGAATCCGGATGGAGGCGTACGACGCGCGGTCGTTGGACGCGTCGGCTCGCGAGATCGTGGAGCAGGCGAAGCGCACCAGTGCCAGGGTGCACGGGCCCATTCCTTTGCCTACACGCGTCGAGCGCTATACCGTGCTGCGCAGCCCGCACATAGACAAAAAGTCGCGTGAGCAGTTTGAGATCCGCACACATAAGCGGATCATCGACATCAGCGAACCGACGGCACGAACGGTTGAGGCAATCAACCGCATACAGGTACCCGCCGGCGTGTTTGTGAAGATCAAGACCTAGCGGACGTGGGGCGTGTTCGTGGCGTTGGCCGGTGTGTCCGTCGTAGCGTCTCCGAACTATTGTTAACGACAAAGATCGGCGTGTGAGCAACATCGCACGCTCCGGGAAGAGGTTGGGCTCGCCGAATCCGGCGACGGCGAGGGAGGTTGGCCCCTAATGATGTCAGGCTTGCTCGGGACGAAGGTCGGGATGACCCGCGTCGTCGGCGCGCGTGGCGTCATGGAGCCGGTGACGGTTATCAAAGCTGGACCCTGTGTCGTGCTTCAGGTTAAGACGCGAGAGACTGACGGATACGAGGCGATTCAGCTCGGCTTCGAGGATGCTAAGCCGCATCGCTCGACGAAGCCCATGATCGGGCATGCCGCCAAGGCGTCGACCGGGCCCAAGCGTTACGTTCGTGAATTCAGGCTGAGCGAGCCGGCGGGCGTAGCCCGTGGCGACGTGCTTACGGTGGAGCTCTTTGCTGAGGACAAGGTTAGCTACGTTGACGTGACGGGTATATCCAAAGGCAAAGGCTTCGCAGGGGTGATGAAGAGGCATGGTTTCGGCGGCCTGGAAGCGTCGCACGGCGTTGAGCGCAAGCATCGCTCCGCCGGCAGTATCGCGGGCGGCGCCACCGGAGGTACCGGTAGGGGCGTCAAGAAGGGTAAGCGTATGGCGGGCCACATGGGCAACGCGCGCCGGACGATCAGTTGTCTGCGTCTTGTCGCTACGGATGCCGACAACGGTCTGATGCTGGTGCGTGGGAGCGTTCCGGGCCCCAACGGGCGGCTCGTCGTCGTCAGGCCGTCGAAGAAGAAGGGCCTAAGCTGATGCTAGCCGTCCCGCTCGTGACCATGCAGGGGGAACGTCTCGGGGAAATCGAGGTGGATCCGGCTCGTCTAGGCGGTCGGGTCAGGCCTAAGCTAATCCAGCAGGTGGTTGTTGCGTATCTCGATCACCAGCGTCAGCGCAGCGCTCGCACCAAGGGCCGGGCGGACGTGCAGGGCTCTACGCGCAAACTGTATCGCCAAAAGGGCACAGGCAATGCCCGCGCAGGGAACTTGCGGACGCCTATTCGGCGTGGCGGGGGGCGTGCTTTTGCCAAACGTGTTCCAGGGGCGGCAAAGGCGATACCTAGGAAGATGCGCCGCTTGGCACGCGACAGCGCCATCCTGGCGCAGATACAGTCCGATTGCGTGCTGGTTGTGGACGGTTTTTCCTGTCCCGAACCCAAAACCAAGCGGTTCGCTTCGATGCTGTCAGCCCTTGGTGTCAACAGGGGCTGTATGGTGGCACTGGAAGCGGATGATCGGAATGCGTACCGATCGGCACGCAACATTCCCGACACCGAGGTGCGCGTTGTCGACGACCTGAGTGCTTATGACGTGCTGCGCAGACCGAAGCTGATCCTCACCAAGCCGGCGCTTGAGCGGTTGATGGCAGGTTCCGCTGCCGAGCGGAGCCGGGGATCCGACGATTAGGACTGAGCCGGGGCGATGGATATTTATCACGTTGTAAGGCGGCCTCTTGTGACGGAGAAGGGCACGCACCAGTCGCAACAGTCCTTCGGCGCCAAGGGTGAGAAGCGCGCCCGCGGAGGTTCGTACACCTTCGAGGTGCACCCGAACGCATCCAAGCCGGTGATCAAAGAGGCTATCGAAAAGATCTACAACGTGAAGGTACTGACGGTGCGTACAGCGAATCGCAAGGGCAAGGCCCGGCGTGTACGCTTCAAAATGGGTAAGACCGCGGATTGGAAGAGGGCGGTGGTCGTACTTAGTGCGGACCATCACATCGATCTTTTCTGATGCGTGGCGCAGGTGGATGCGAGAGTAGAAACAAAGGTCGATCCTTCTGATGGGTATAGTGAAGTATAAACCGACTTCGCCGGGGCGGCGGGCTTCGACGGTCAACGATTTCAGCGAGTTGACCCAAGGGCGCACGGGGCCTGAAAAGTCGCTGTGCGAGCGCATTCGCAAGACCGGTGGACGAAACCATCATGGGCGCATTACGGCTCGCTTCCGCGGTGGCGGTGCCAGGCGAATCTACCGACGGATCGATTTTAAGCGTCGCAAGGACGGCGTGGCGGGGACCGTGCAGGCCATCGAATACGACCCTAACCGCTCCTGCCATATAGCACTTCTTGAGTACGAGGACGGTGAGAGGAGTTATATTCTCGCCCCGGTTGGGCTCAAACCGGGTGACGTGGTGGAAAGCGGGGAGCGAGCGGAGCCCAAGCCGGGCAACGCTCTGCCGCTGGGCGTCGTGCCGCCGGGCATGGACGTGCACAACATCGAGCTGAACATCGGGCAGGGTGGTAAGCTGGTACGTAGCGCCGGGACGGTGGCGCGCTTACTCTCGCGTAGCGACGACTGGGCGATCGTGGTCCTACCGTCCGGTGAAATGCGTGAGGTGCGGGCTGAATGCCGGGCGACCGTCGGGCAGGTCGGCAACGTGGACCATCAGAATCTACGTTGGGGCAAGGCTGGACGCACGCGTCACCGCGGGCGCAGGCCGCGTGTCCGCGGCACCGCGAAGAACCCTGTGGCCCATCCGCTGGGTGGTGGTGAGGGGCGTAGCGGTGGCGGACGTCATCCGTGCAGTCCTACCGGGCAGTTGGCGAAGGGCGGGCGTACCCGCTCGCCGGTGAAGGTTTCGAATAGGCGCATCTTGCGCAGGCGTAAGAGTCGACGCTACGGGCAGATACCGGTACCCAAGAAATAGGGCGAATGCCAGTGCACACATGCTTCGTGTCGGACCGCACCGAACTTATAGCGCGTAAGAGCGGGAATCGTACGAGAGCTTGAGAGACGTTTCATGGCGCGATCCCAGAAGAAAGGCCCGTTTGTCGACGAGAAGCTCTTCAAGAAAGTGATGAACCTGAAGGCTTCCGGTGCCACCACGGTCATCCGGACGTGGTCTCGGCGCTGCACCATCGTGCCTGAGTTCGTCGGACACCGATTCGAGGTACACAATGGGAAGATGTTCCACGGGGTGTATGTGACTGAGGACATGGTAGGCCACAAGCTGGGTGAGTTCAGCCCGACGCGAACGTTCCGTGGGCATGGAGGCAGGAAGAAAACTTAGTCGACGGGATTGCTCGTCGACCGTTAGGATTGGTAGCTCTTTGAGGCGGAAAGCCTGAGGCATGCAGTTGGTGCGCAGTTGGACAGCTAGGCATCGCTTCGCCCGTATAGCGCCTCGCAAGGCGAGGCTGGCGATGGACATGATTCGAGGGCGGTACTGTGACGAGGCGCTGGAGCAGCTTCGCTTCAATTCCCGACGCGGTGCGGCATTCATCCGCGAGGTATTGCGTGCTGCTATGGTCAACGCGGATGAAGCGGAGGCTGATATGTCGCGTTTGTTTGTGGCTGAAGCCCGCGTGGACGGAGGCCCGTACCAGCGACGTTGGCGACCCAAGGATCGTGGGCGGGCGCACCCCATAGCCAAGAGGATGAGCCATATTACCGTCGTCGTCGCTGAGGGGTGACGCCGAAGCGCCTGGAAGTTGATCGCCGGGCAGCAACAGGAGCATTGAGTGGGTCAGAAAGTCAATCCCGTTGGTTTTCGAGTGGGGATCACCGAAGGCTGGCGGTCGCGATGGTTCGCTCCGAAGGCAGCGTTCGCGGATTTTCTAATTGAGGATCAGAAGATTCGGTCATTCGTGGAAAAGCGGATGAATCGGCAGCCGCCGTACGCCGCCGTCGCCAAGGTCGAGATTGAGCGCACCCGGGATGACGTGCGCGTCTACCTTCATACCGCCCGCCCCGGGCTGGTCATAGGCCCAAAGGGGGCAGAGGTTGACAAACTCAAGGAGGCGATGGAGGACCTCATCGACCGCAAGGTCTCGATCAACATCGTTGAGATCAAGGTTCCCGATGGAAACGCGCAGTTGATTGCCGAGGCAATAGCCGAGCAGCTGAAAAAACGCGGGAGTTTTCGCCGGGTTATGAAGATGCGGGTGGACGCAGCAATGGCTGCCGGTGCCCGCGGCATAAAGATCATCTGTAAGGGTAGGCTGGGCGGAGCGGAAATGGCCCGGCGGGAAGTGCAGATAGGCGGCTCGGTTCCGTTGCACACGCTGCAGGCGCACATTGACTACGGTGTAGCCACGTGTTTCGCAACATATGGAGCCATTGGTATTAAGGTGTGGCTGAATCTCGGCAGGTATGGCGAGGAGCCGATGCTGGTGGACGCCGGCGCCCACACCCGGATGCGCGAGGGACGGCGAGGGAAACGCGGGTAGCGTGCCCCACGCCCGAGCGGTGTACCACACCACCGCGGAGACGAACGTATGGCCTTGATGCCGAAGCGTGTGAAATGGCGCAAGAGCCAGCGAGGCAAAGTGCGGGGTGTTGCCTCCGGGGGCAACAGGCTTGCTTTCGGTGAGTATGGTCTGCAGAGCCTCGAGGCAGGATGGGTGACGGGGCGCCAGATAGAGGCAGGTCGGGTAGCTGCTACGCACTACCTCCACCGCGAGGGGAGGGTGTATGTGCGGGTGTTTCCCCACAAGCCGGTGTCGGCGAAGCCTCTGGAGACCCGAATGGGGAAGGGTAAGGGTGACCCGGATCACTGGGTTGCGTGCGTCAAGGAAGGCACGCTGCTTTTTGAGTTGAGCGGCGTGGAGGAGGACGTGGCGCGGAACGCGCTGATGCGAGTGGCCAGCAAGATGCCGTACAGGTGCCGCTTCGTTAAGCGTCGTCACGGCCTGTAGCGGTATGGTTGAGCGGGAATTGCTATGAAGATCAGCGAAATCCGTGAGATGAATACGGCTGAGCTGCATGCGGAGTTGGAGCGCATCCGGCGTCACCTTTTTGATCTGCGTGCGCAGTCGGTTACGGAGAAGCTGGAGAACCCCTATCAGCTAGGCGCCGCCCGCAAGCAGATTGCCAGGATTCTTACGGTCCTGCGGGAGCGCGGTGAGACCGGTATAGAGGAGAAGCAACGCCATCTGGAGGCGGTCGCGACTCGCCGCTAGCGGGATCGCCCGTGCTTTTTCCTCGACCGTGGAGGCTACATAAGAGTGGTCAACGTGACAGAAGGGCATACCGCCGGCGCAGGCCGGGGGCATCGAGATCGACGCACGGGCACCGTTGTCTCCGGTAAGCGAGAGAAGACGATCACCGTGCGGTTTGAGTACAGAGTCAAGCACCCGAAGTATGGGAAGTACGTACGTCGGTCCACGACGCTGCAGACTCACGACGAGAAGAACGAGGCGAAGGTGGGAGATATCGTGGAGGTGGTCGCCTGTCGCCGTATTTCAAAGACCAAGTGCTGGCGTCTGGCGCGTGTGGTTCGTGCGGCGTCGACGGCTTGAGGTGCTGTATGCGGATAGAGCCAGGGTCGAACGGGTAGGATCCGACGATGATCCAAATGCAAACGATGGTGGACGTTTGTGACAACACGGGGGCGAAGTCCGCGATGGTCATCCACGTGTACAAGGGGAGCACGTCCAGGCACGGCAAGCGACGCCTAAAGGACGCGGGCATAGGCGACATCGTGCTGGTCGCGGTCAAGAAGTCGCTGCCTAACAGCGACTTCTCGGGCGGTTCCGATCGCAAAGAGCGCTCGAAGCGCCGAAAGGCGCGGGCGGTTGTCGTGCGCAAGAAGGCGCCGACGAGGCGGCCGGACGGCAGCTACGTCCGGTTCGACAGCAACGCTGTGGTGCTGGTTGACGAAAAGAATGAGCCGCGGGGCACGCGGATCTTCGGGGCTGTCGCCCGAGAACTGCGCGACAAGAACTTTATGAAGATCATCTCACTTGCGGAAGAGGTGGTCTGAGGGTGGATTTGTACGGCGATACCCGCGGGCGGTTCGAGCTTAACACACGCAGCCAGCGGCTGCATGGCAGACGAGCTTAATGGCGCTGCATATTAGACAGAATGACCTTGTGGAGGTAGTCAGCGGGGACCACAAAGGTGCGCGTGGCAAGGTGCTACGCGTCGACCCTAAACGGCGGCAGGTACTTGTCGAGGGGGTGAACATGGTGTACCGGCATGTGAGGCCGACGCGCAGAAACCCCCAAGGCGGGCGGGTGCAGAAGGAGGCCCCGATCCATATATCCAACGTCCTGCCCTATGACTCCGGGGCCGGAAAGGGTCTTCGGGTGCACTTTGAAGTTCAGCGCGATGAGAGCGGGCTGATCGTTACGAAGCGCCGGGTAACTACGACGAATACTGCGCTTCACCAGTTGACTCGGCCGGAGCGTGTAGCAAGCGGCACGGGCGGCGGAGGCAAAGCACGTGGGGACAAGGATTGATGGCTAGGTTGCAGGTTCGCTATCAAACTGAAATCGCTTCCGCTTTGCAGAGTGAGCTTGGGATCGACAATAGGATGGCTGTCCCCCGCCTCAGCAAGGTCGTGGTGTCGGCGGGGACGGGGTCTCCCACGACCGACAAAAACAGGCTGCCTGCAGCGGTTGCGGATATGGCTCAGATGACCGGGCAAAAACCACAGTTGCGTCGCGCCCGCCTGAGCGTTTCGAATTTTAAGATTCGGCGTGATATGGAAGTCGGATGCCGCGTTACCTTGAGGGGCAAACGGATGTACGAATTCGTTGACCGCCTCATAAACGCGGTGATACCGCGTCTGCGTGACTTTCGCGGGCTTAATCCGAGGAGTTTTGACGGGCATGGCAACTACTCAATGGGAGTGCCTGACCAGTCCATCTTTCCGGAGATCGAGCTTGCGAAGATCACGTACAACCAGGGCATGAACATAACGTTTGTGACAACCGCGCGCGATGATGCCGGTGGCCTCGCCTTGCTCACGATGCTGGGTATGCCCTTCCGAAAGGCTGACGAGCAGAAGAACTGATGGCAACAAAGGCTTGGATAGACAAAGCGAGGATGGAGCCCAAGTTCATGTCGCGTTATGTTCGCCGGTGTGAGCTGTGCGGACGATCGCGTGCAGTGTACCGCAAGTTCCGTGTGTGCCGTGTGTGTTTCAGGGTGTTGGCACTGGATGGGATGATTCCCGGTGTTCGAAAGGCTAGTTGGTAGTCGCGTGGGCTGTCGAGTCCCTCGCTGAATCCGTTTCTCTGGAAGGTCAGTGCGGTGTGGTCCGATCCGGTCAGTGACATGTTGACTCGCATTCGCAACGCGGTGCGTGTGCGACGGCAGTTCGTGGAGATACCGGCGTCGCGCCTGAAAACGGGCATTGCCGGCGTCCTGTTGGAGGAGGGCTTCATCCGTCGGTTCGACGTTATTGAGGATGGCAGGCAAGGTAAGTTGAGAATCGAACTGAAGTACGGTCCGCGCGGCGAGCACATCATTAATAAGCTCGAGCGCGTGTCGCGCCCCGGCCGTCGCGTTTACAGCAAGGTGACTGACCTGCCTCATGTGCTTGATGGATTGGGCACGATGATCGTATCCACTAGCAGAGGCGTCCTGGGAGACAGGGCTTGCCGCGAAAAGAAGGTCGGAGGGGAGCTGCTCTGCACCGTATACTGAGGCGACCGCGAGAGCACGGTGATAGCCGTAACGCGGGTTTGTGTGTGTAGAGGTTGGGTTAAATGTCGCGCATTGGGAAACTTCCGATAGCCGTCCCGAGCGGTGTCAAGGTCAAGGTCGGCGGGCGAGACATCTCGATCTCCGGTCCGCAGGGTGCGTCATCCTGGACGTTTCCTGACACCGCCAAGGTTACCTATGATGCTGCGTCCGGTTGTATCACGGTAACGCGGACGGATGACCGGAAACAGAGCCGGGCAAACCACGGCCTGACGCGGTCCCTGATAGCTAATATGGTCAAGGGCGTAGTCGAAGGATTCAGCAGGCGCCTGCAGATTTACGGCACCGGGTACAGTTGCAAGGTCCAGGGGCGAACGCTTTTGCTCAACGTGGGTTTCTCAGGTCGCGGCAAGGGGCGTACCGCCCAGTTTGAGCAGCCGATACCCGATGGGATCGAGGTCGTGATTGAGAAGGAGGCGGCACGCGGGGACCTCGAGCCGGCTCAACTCGTGATCAAGGGAACCGATCGCCAGAGCGTAGGCGAGTTTGCCGCGGAGATCAGAGCGCTTCGCAGGACAGAGCCTTACAAGGGAAAGGGTATACGGTACGAGGGCGAATACGTCAGGCGCAAGCAGGGCAAGGCGCTGACCGGCGGTGCGTAGCGCGCGTTGCGTGAAGCGGAGCAGCGTGCGGTTGGGAATAGAGGTCGGTGCGGGCGTCGAGCCTGCAGGACGGATGGTCGTTGGACCTGTGAGGCAGGATACTGGTCAGATCACGGGCAGACCGAACAAGTTGCTATCGTGAAACAGCGGAAACTCAAAACGACGCGTAGGCTCAGACGTAAGCGTGGGATTCGTAAGCGTATTTTCGGTACGGGTGAGATGCCGAGGCTCACGGTGTTTCGCAGCGCGAAGCACATATATGCGCAGATCGTGGACGACGAGCGCGGGACCACCTTGTGCACGGCAAGCACCCGGGACAAGGAGCTTCGCGACAAGATAGGGTATGGCGGCAACATTGCCGCCGCCAAACAGGTCGGCCTTGTCTTGGGACAGCGAGCCAAGGCGAAGAGCATCGAGGCGGTCTGCTTCGACCGCAACG
>JBHHXS010000088.1:0-12446 GCA_046757145.1 Phycisphaerae bacterium
GAGGAGCGATTTCGCGTGGATCTCTTCTACCGCCTGCACGCCCACGGGGCTATTCGCATTCCGGCGCTACGCTATAGACGTGAGGATATTCCACCCCTGGTAAACCGTTTCATAGATCTAGCGGCCAAGGAACTGGATGTGCCGGTCACAGTTATTTCCCCGGATGTAATGCGCAAACTGGTCAATTACAGTTGGCCGGGCAACGTGCGCGAGCTTCGCAACGTGGTCCAACATATGTGCCTGGAGGCTGAGGGCGCGGCGCTGCAGGTCTCGCATTTGCCGGAGGCGCTCCAGGCCTCGACGGATATCGTGCCGGCCGGACCTCCAAACCTGGCCGGCATGACGATGGCCGACGTCGAGAGGCTGCACATCATGAACACGCTGCGCATGTTCGGAGGGAATCGCGAGAAGACGGCCAAGGCCCTCGGGATAGGCGCCAGGACGCTGTATCGCAAACTGCGCGATTACGGGCTCCGCTGAGTGTCGAGCCCGTGGATGATCCTGAATGCAGGTGCCGGTGCGGGTGGATGATAGGATGCAGCACACACTTGACTGTGGGCGTGTGCGGGTCTAAAAAACGGGTTAAGGTGCCGTTGTGAAAGGTTCCCCGTTCAATGGCAGGTGACGCCAAACTACCGCATCCCGTCAAGCAGCGAGTGACCCGGGATGCGCTCACGTTCGACGATGTCCTGTTGATCCCGCGCCGTTCATCTGTTCTTCCCGACGGTATTGAAGTCACGACGCTGCTGACGCGCAACATCTCGTTGAACACCCCCCTGGTATCTGCTGCGATGGACACGGTAACTGAATCGCGGCTGGCCATCGCCCTCGCGCAGGAGGGGGGGATAGGGATCATCCACAAGAACATGACCATCGAGGCCCAATGTCGGGAGGTCCACAAGGTCAAGCGGTCCGAGAGCGGGGTGATACTCGACCCGGTTACGCTCGGGCCTGACGACCCGGTCTCCCGCGCCAAAGAGGTGATGTCACTGCAGAACATCTCCGGCGTCCCGATTGTGGACCTGCGGGGCTTGCTCGTGGGGATCATCACTCATCGCGATATGAAGTTCCTGGAGGACGACAATCTCAAGATCCGCGACGTGATGACTGCACGCAATCTGGTCACCGGCCCGCCGGGCACGAGCCTGACTGACGCCGCCAGAATCCTCAACCGCGCCAAAGTGGAGAAGCTGCTGCTCGTGGATGCAGAGGGCAAGCTGGCCGGTCTGATCACCATGCGCGACATCGAACGAAGTCGCCAGTTCCCTGGGAGTTGCAAGGACGAGCGTGGGCGCCTGCGCGTGGGTGCTGCCGTCGGGGTGCACGATTTCGACCGTGTCGAGGGTCTGATCGCCGCTGACGTCGATGTGATAGTCGTCGACACTGCCCACGGGCACAGCGACAACGTCATAGACACGGTTAAGGAGATTCGCAAGCGGCACAACATAGACCTTATGGCGGGCAACGTTGCGATGGCGGAGGCAGCGGTCGATCTCATCGACGCCGGGGTGGACGCCATAAAGGTCGGCATCGGACCGGGGAGCATCTGCACGACGCGAGTCATCTCCGGTGTCGGCGTCCCGCAGCTTACCGCGATCATGAACGTATGCGCTGCCGCCTCACCAGCCGGCGTGCCCGTTGTAGCGGACGGTGGGATTCGTCAGTCGGGCGATATCGTCAAGGCCCTGGCGGCGGGGGCGCACACGGTGATGGTAGGTTCACTCTTCGCCGGCCTGGAGGAAGCACCAGGCGAGACCGTCACCTGGCAGGGGCGACGCTTCAAGGAGTACCGCGGTATGGGTTCTCTCGGGGCGATGGTGCAGGGATCTGCAGAGCGTTACGGGCAGTCGAGTTCGATGAGGTCGCACAAGCTGGTGCCCGAAGGGGTCGAGGGGCGCGTTCCGTTTCGCGGTCCTCTAGCCGACTTCGTTCACCAGCTCATCGGTGGACTGCGCTCCGGGATGGGGTATTGCGGGGTGCGCTCAATCGAAGAGCTGCGCACGTTAACGAGCTTCTACCGCATCACAGCTGCTACGCTTGTCGAGTCGCACCCGCATGATGTCACAATAACCAAAGAGTCACCCAATTATTCTCTGGAGTACCGCCATGAGTAACGGCACCGTCTTTAGCCTCCGTGTGCTGCTCGGTGTTTGCTGTGTCGCTCTGGTGACGGCGGGAATGGGGTGTCAGCTCATTGCCGATCCGTTCGCGGATGAGCAAGCGTCCCTGCCTCCGGTAACGACCTCGTCGGTGGACGGCATCGCAGCAGCGGGGAGAACGGCTAGCCCGCGCGTGCGCCGCTCGTATGAGAAGACGTATGCAGGTGCGGTAGCAGCTCCGGTGACGTACGGGCCGCTCTACTTCGCTGATCCGTTCGAGGCGGCGGCGGACGACGACGGGCAATACGCCTGGACGGGCAAGGACTACCTGCTGATCCTTCACGGGCCCACGCAGTTCCTTCTGAACGGGGTCTCCTGGCCCGCGGCTGCTGTCGTCGCCCCCCCTTGGAGGGTGATGAGCAGCGATTCCCAGGCGCGTTGGCTAAGGGCGGGGTGCGTCCCGTTTCTTCGGATCGATGAACCCGGCTCGTTCGGCCGTTAGAGACGTGTCCAGGCATATCCACCTCGGATCAGACCATGTGGCTTATGCGACGGGGCGCGACGTTACGCCTTATGCTCAGGCGTGCGCTCGCGGCACACCGGGATGGTGGGTAATGACAAGGTGGGTATGGTCGGCGGGTTCCAGGCGTCTTAAGCACATCGCGCAGATGCGTTCATCGTCAGCCTCCGCGCGATTTGCCCGGCGGAATCTGACCTTGCTTGCCGGCGGGTGTGCCTTATTCGAGGCGACGCGCAAGGGCTGGCGCTGGGTGACCGCTTCGCCCGCAATTGAACCGACCGGATCGGTTCTTCCGGCCGGTAAGGGCTGGCTGCATGTGGCTGGCGCCTCAAGTCCGCTGCTTTCGGAGCGTGCGCCGGAAGTGTACGTTGATCTGTGGTGGAACATCGCGCACACGGTGACCGCGGGGGCGCTGGTGATGTCGCTGGCTTGGGCGGTGGCGCAGCTCGCGATGCATGCGGTGAGAATCGGGGTGGCACGGGCACACAAGCCGCCGTACCGCAATGACCAGCGCATGACCGCCGCAATACACTACGCCACGGCGTGGTGCGTGCCGGTTTTCGTTGCTGCCCTCGTCGCGGCGCTGCGGCCGATCACCTTTGTCGGTATGGTGTCGCATTGGGGGTGGTGTCCTCCCGCGCGGGTGTTCGAGGTCAGCGCTGCGGCGACAGCGGGTTTCGGCGTGGCGATGTGGTGGTTCTGGTTGATACGCCTTGGGTGGACCGCCCCAGGCCCTACTCGTGCAAGAGTCGTCGCCTTTTTTGCAGCGGTGGTACCTGTGCTGGTGGGGTTGACGGCTGTGGGTTGGTGCTACCTTATAGACCCGATATATGCGCCCTTGTTTGAGAGACTTGGGGTGAGTTTCTAAAGGCCCGGTGGGCATGCATCCTCCGACTATCGCCATCCTCGACTTCGGAAGTCAATACGTGCAGTTGATCGCGCGCCGTGTACGTGAGAATCACGTGCACAGCATCATAGTAGAGGCCGACGTGAGCGCTGACGAGCTGCACGCTCGCCATGCGGTGGGCCTGATCTTCTCCGGCGGCCCGGCGAGCGTATACGCTGAGGAGGCTCCGTGCTGCCGACCGGAAGTGCTCAAGATGGGGATCCCCATCCTGGGTATCTGTTACGGCATGGGATTGGCTTGCAGGATGCTGGGGGGGCGAATCGAGAGCACGGACTCAAAGGAGTTCGGGCGCACTTCGCTTGAAGTGATCCGCCGGGGGGGCTTGCTGTCGCACGTGCCCGACAACGTGTACGTGTGGATGAGCCACGGCGACGTCGTCACCGCGCTCTCGTCCGAGTTCATCCCTATCGCCAGGACCCTCAATTCTCCATACGCTGCAGTTCAGCACCGCAGTAAGCCTGTCTTCGGCGTGCAGTTTCATCCGGAAGTAGCGCACACGCCCTGCGGCAATCAGATCATTCGCAATTTCCTTTACGACATCTGCGGGTGCGAAGGAAGCTGGCACGTAAGCCACGTTATCCACGAGACGACGGAGAGCATCAGGAAACAAGTGGGTGAGCGCGGGCGAGTGATCTGCGGCCTGTCGGGTGGGGTGGACAGCGCCGTCACCGCAGCTCTTATCCACCGCGCCATCGGCGACCGCCTTACCTGCATATTCGTCGACAACGGCTTGATGCGCAGTGGGGAAGTGGATCTGGTCGAGGCGACGTTCCGCCAACATTTCAAGGTGGACCTGCGGGTCGTCCCCGCCGCCCATCGCTTCTTGGACAAGCTGGAGGGAGTCAGCGACCCTCAGCAGAAGCGCCTGATCATCGGACATGAGTTCATAGAGGTTTTCGAGGAAGAGGCCAAACACCTTGATGATGCGAGGTTTCTCGCCCAGGGCACGCTCTACCCGGACGTGATCGAATCAGGCCGCAGCGCCTCCGGGGAGGCTGCCAACATCAAGCTACATCACAACGTCGGCGGGCTACCGGCCAAGCTTGGCTTCGAGCTCGTCGAACCGTTGCGAGATCTTTTCAAGGACGAAGTCAGGCGCGTGGGGGAGCACATGGGGCTGCCTGAAGAGATCGTGTGGCGACACCCCTTTCCCGGGCCGGGGCTGGCGGTCCGCATCATCGGCCCGGTTACACGCGAGGGTCTTGCCATCCTTCGCGCTGCTGACGCAATTGCAATTGACGAAATCCGTACGGCGGGCTGGTACAACAAGATCGCCCAGGCCTTTACGGTTCTCATCCCTGTCAGCACCGTAGGCGTGATGGGTGACGATCGCACCTACGCCGGCCAGCACATAGTCGCCGTAAGGTTCGTGCAGAGCAGCGACTTCATGACGGCTGACTGGGTCCATATCGACCATGAGGTTCTGGGGCGCATCGCCACGCGCGTGATCAACGAGGTTGCCGGAGTGAACCGAGTGGTTTATGACGTCTCGTCGAAGCCTCCGGCAACGATCGAGTGGGAGTGAGCAGCGCTGGTCCTCTGTGCCTCGATCAGCCTCGTGCCCGCCCGTCGCTGCGGGGACGCTACGACTCGTGGGCCATGTCCATAGCGCGCACGGGGCGATCAGCGGTAAGACGTAGCGGCCACGTCTGTGAGCCGATACCAAACGTGAACAGACCGAGCGAGAGAACCACTCGGATCGACCAGGTGTAGCGTTGCTGAGGCTTACCCAGCCTCATGCGGACGTCCTTAAGCTCCCCCTTCGCGATTTCACCGCTTGTCAGTGCCCAGCGTATGTAGCCTATGACCCCGCCGGGAGCATACTTCTCGCGAAGGTACTGCCGCACCTGCGCCGCAACCGCCTCGTGGAACTCTTCGATGGTCCGCCCACCCAGATCACCCGTCCTGCGCCCGACGTAGTCGGCGCGATCGCTCGGGAAGTCCCGTGCTTCCTTGAGCATCGACAGGGACCAGCCGAACAACACCACGAGTGCCGTTCCCATCACCAGTGTCGAACGCCCGTACGGTCTCCCCGGTGCCGCCACGCGGTGGATCACAGCCCCGATGATCAAGCCGAACAGCACGAAGAAGAACAGGCCTATAAAAAAGGGTAGCGCAGCCGCATATGATAACAGCCAAGCCAGCGGGAGCGAGGCGAGACCCCCGGCGGCGCAGGCCCCGCACCATCGAGCTGATGCTCTCGCGACTATCTCATCCGGCATATGAGGATTTGCCTCACGCGGATGCTGTGCGGGATCATCCCGCGCCGTCGTGCTCTTCGAAGGTGACGCTGCGTCGTCACGAGGAATGCCGTGCTGGGCAACTGATTGTTCTCTCATCTGCGGGGACGTCATGCTGGTAGCAGCAATCCTAACGTCGGCCCTCTCCCACGGGAACCCCGGTATGTGATGATTGTCTACCCGGTGTGGCCGAGGTCATTTCAGCGGGGACTGCGGGGAGTCCTTGTCCGGCTGAGTTGTCGCGCCGGCGCCAGGTGCCTCGGACCGACCCGGACTGCGAGGCGGATGCCCGTTTGAGGATGGGTTCGCCGCGGCATCGGGCGGCTCGTCTGCTGGGGCAGATTCTCCCCGCTCGGCGACGATGAGTTCGATGACAAGAGCAACGTAGTCATCGCCTGGAGCCGCACCGGCGGTGCCCGTGGGTCTAGGTCTCGTCGCCTCGCCGCCAGGCGGCTGCAGTTCATCCTTGTCTGTCGGCCTGGCTGCAGGCGTATGAATCCTCCCGTCGCGTTGCGACGCTGTTTGGGCCTCCTCCCAAAGACTCTCCACAAGAGACCGGCGTCTTTTCGACAACGGCGTCGGCCTGTCGCTGGGTGTCATCGCGGGGTGTGCCGTAGCCGCCCGATCACCCCTGCGCACCGAGGCGGTAGTGGGACTCTTCCCACCTGCCGGCACGGTAGGAGAAGCCTCGCTCGCGGTGGATTGTTCTGCATCAGCGCCGGCGCGTGCGCCTTGCGAGCGGCGTTCTTCGCTCAAGTCAAGCCCGAGGGTGCTGAGCACTTCGGTCAGAGCCCGTCCCCGAGCGGCACTCCTCTTAGTATCCTCCTCGCTCGGCTTGGGCGGGTGTTGCTTTTTGTCGGCGGTTCCCGCGCGCCTAAAGGCTTGCGCGTGTACGGCGGACGCATCTGCGACGCGCAGCATTCTCCTGGCCTCGTCGACGCCATTGACAGCGACAGGTCCGGAGATGAGCGTTACATTCGCCTTCTCGCCGGCATCATCCGTGAGCTGGGCCAACAGGCCGTCCAAGTCGCGACTCGGCACGCGCACGAGAAGTTGCCGCTGCCTTGCATCGTCGAAATTGACGCCCGGCTGACCCTGAAAGAAAAACCCACCCGTGAGGCGATGATGCACCGACCCCGTCTCTTTGTCCACGGTGATTTCGGCGAGCTGCCGACGCTTCAAGTACTCGATTATCTTCGTAGTGATTTTCTCGCTTTTTGTCTCGTCGCGCATGGTCACGCGCAACTGCACGGGCTCGTTGGCAAAACGGTGTTCTTGAAGCTTGTCGCAATCGATCCCCGCCGTGATCTTCTGCTCGATCGGGGCCAGGGCCAGTACGCCCTTGCCCTCCGCACGTTTGCCCCGTTGCCTGCGTTTGCCCGAGAGCAACTTGTTGGAGGGCAGCTCAGCCACCTTCGAGCGTGGAGCCTCCGTAGCTGACGTGCGGGCGGCGCGTCGTTTAACACCCGACTTGCGCATTCGCCTGGTGCGCGCCACGCTGGTCCCAGTAGACTCGTCTGCAGCCTCTCTGGGCGTTCCCTCGCCCATGGAGTGCCCGTTGCGTCCGCTCTGGATGGATACGGGAGCTTCCTTCTCCTGCGGGTGCGTCATCGCCAGTCGAACGGGTTCCGGGGCGTCGGGTTCCCATCCCCGTTGGCTGATCCAAAGCCCACCGAGAACGACGAGTGCAAGCATCGCTGCCATCGCGGCGACGCCCGGAACACCCAGTTGACGCCGCTTGGCGGCGATCGGTAGACTGTCCGGGTCGCCGAGCAGCTCGCTTCGCTCGATTCGGGCACGGACGTCCTCGGCGATCGAGTTCGGCGCATCGTGTCGCGGCAACGACGCGACGAGAGTAGCCGTCTGACGAAGTTCCTGCATCAGGCGGCGGGCGCTCTCGTCCTGCTCCAGCAGTCGCTCCACGCGGATGGCTTCGGCTGCGGGCAACTCCCCGTCAATATAGGCTGACAGAAGCTCTCCGAGCTCGTCTCGATGTAGTTCAGACATCTGCCCTATCCTTGTGGTTTCTTCGCTGCGGGCATCACCGTCTCACGCAGGGCCATTCTCCCACGGTAGAGCCTCGACCTGACGGTTCCCACCGGGATCTGCAGGACCTCGCTGATTTCACTGTAATCGAGCCCCTCAATGTCGCGCAGGACTACGACGGCGCGATAGTCGTCGTGCAATTCCTGCAGCGCAAGGGCCATCCTGCCATGCAACTCCGCGCGGGCCGCTGCCCCGGAGGGATCTTCAGACGAGTCGTCCTGCACGCGTCGCGCCAGCGCTTCTGCCTGCGAACCGAACGGGTCGACCGTAGCGTCAAGCGATGTTGTCTGCCGAATCTTCGCCTTTCGACGCTGCGAGAGGGCGAGGTTGACGGCTACGCGGAAAACCCAGGTATAAAACCCGCTGTGCTGGCGAAACGCGGATATGCCATCTAGTGCCTTGAGAAAAGCCTCCTGCGTTACGTCGCGCGCGTCCTCGAGATGGCCGCAAATCCGCCAGCACACGTTGAACACGCGATCCTGGTACTTCTCAACCAGTCGCCCATAGCACTCAGTTTTCCCGGCCTTTACCTGTTCTATTAATTCGACATCCTCCAAGGGTACCGGTCTTCCCAAGCGACCCGTGCCAGCCTCACGCCTTCGTTTTGGACGCCCATCCACGTGCGCAGTTCCCCCGGGATCCGCTGCGGCTGAACTGAAACCGCCTCGGCCACCCTGAAGCGTTCGCCCTATAATGCCCCGCGGTTCATACAGGGTCAATGTAAACGCGCCAGGAACTGTCGGCGCGGGTACCCCGTGGTAATTATTCTCGCGCCTGCCATTGACAGGCGCCCGATATATTCTACTATCCGGATGTACGGATTTACAGGGCGATGATCTCTGGTGGCAATCGACGCGGACACACTTTTCAAAGCCATGGCAGACCGCACGCGACAGCGGGCGTTGGTCGTCTTATCACGCCATGAGCTCGGCGTATCGGAGCTGGTAGAGGTGCTTCGCCAGCCTCAATCGACGGTCTCGCGGCACCTCAAGGCTCTTCGGCATGCCGGCTTGATCCGCGATCGGCGTCAGGGCAATACCGTCATGTACTCGATCGGGCGACCGGCGGACGACGGGTGCGGCGCATCGCTTTCGGCACGGATTCTTGAATGGGTATCGGAGCAGGAGTTGAACGGGGCCTTGCGCACGAGACTCGACGCGGTTCTGCAGCGGAGACAGGGGCTCAGCGATGCGTTTTTCACACAGGCGGGCCGGCACTGGGATATCTTGCGGCAGGAAGCCTTTGGGGACATCTTTCATCTCGAGGCACTTACCGCGCTTCTACCGACTGAGTGGACGGTGGCAGACTTGGGCACGGGCACCGGGTTCCTGCTTCCCGCGCTTGCCAGACAGTTCAGGCTGGTCGTTGGCGTGGAGCCCGTAGAAGAGATGCTCGCGACAGCCGGGCGCCGGGTGAAGCTCGACGCGCTGGGCAACGTCGAGCTGCGACGTGGCGATCTGTCGAGTCTGCCGATGGATGACGGCACAGTCGACGTCGCCCTCGCGGTGCTCGTGCTGCATCATGTGCCCTCGCCGCGTGACGCCCTTGCGGAGATGCACCGCATCGTGCGCCCTGGGGGGCGGATCCTGATTGTGGAGCAGACAGCTCACGACTATGAAGCATTTCGCCGGCGCATGCAGGACCACTGGTGGGGATTCGAGCCTGCCGAGCTGGAGAGAGCGACGCGATCTTCGGGTTTCGAGCGGGTGCGGACAAGGATGCTGGCGACAGCCGGTCACGCGGCAGGCGTACCAGCCCTGTTTGTGGTCACGGGGCATCGAGGGGCCATGGGAAGCCACTAGGTCGCGCCGGGCGAGGTGGGTGTTTTGGCAAGCAAACGTTTGGGAGAAGGGTATGACAACTGCCGTACAAGACTTCAAGGTGGCGGACATGGGTTTGGCGGACTTCGGGCGAAAGGAGATCGCGCTGGCGGAGCACGAGATGCCAGGCTTGATGGCGATCCGGAAGGAGCACGGGTCGAGCAAACCCCTCGCCGGGGCGCGGGTAATGGGCTCGCTGCATATGACGGTGCAGACTGCTGTCCTGATAGAGACGTTGGTTGAACTTGGCGCCGATGTGCGATGGTGCAGCTGCAACATCTTCAGCACTCAGGATCACGCAGCGGCGGCTATTGCGAAGGCCGGCATCCCCGTCTTCGCGTGGAAGGGTGAATCGCTGGAAGACTACTGGTGGTGCACCAACCAGGCGCTGACTTTCCCGGAGGGCGGGCCCGATCTGATTGTGGACGATGGCGGAGACGCAACCCTCCTGATCCACACGGGCTACGAGGCGGAGACGGCCTTTGCCGGGAAGGGCGTGTTGCCCGACCCGAGCTCCGCCGATAGTGAAGAAGCGGCCGTTATCATGCGATTGATCCGCGACGGACTTCAGAGGGACGCCGGGCGGTGGCACCGCATAGCTGAGGCGGTGAAGGGCGCCAGCGAGGAGACCACGACCGGTGTAATGCGCCTCTATCAGCGACAGCGAGCCGGCACATTGCTGTTTCCGGCGATCAACGTGAACGACAGTGTCACGAAGAGTAAATTCGACAACCTTTACGGTTGTCGCCATTCGCTCGTAGACGGCATCATGCGCGCTACCGACGTCATGCTCGCGGGGAAGACAGCGGTTGTCTGCGGATATGGGGATGTAGGCAAGGGCTGCGCCCAGAGCCTGCGCGGGCAAGGGTGCCGCGTCGTCGTCACCGAGATAGATCCCATCTGCGCCTTGCAAGCAGCGATGGAAGGGTACCAGGTCAGAGCCCTCGAAGAGGTGGTCGAGACGGCCGACATCTTTGTCACCGCGACGGGGAACAAGGATATCATCCTGGCGTCGCACATGGCCAAGATGAAGAACCAGGCGATAGTGTGCAATATCGGGCACTTCGACAACGAGATTGATATGGTCGGCCTGGCAAGAACCCCCGGCGTAGTAAAGGAGAACATCAAGCCGCAGGTCGACAAGTGGGTTTTCCCCTCCGGCCACGCCATAATCATCCTGGCGGAGGGCCGGCTCGTAAATCTCGGGTGCGCGACGGGGCATCCGAGCTTCGTGATGAGCAACAGCTTTACGAATCAGGTGATTGCTCAAGTCGAACTATTCCAGAATGCGGGGAACTATGAGAGGAAGGTTTATGTCCTACCGAAACACCTGGACGAGAAGGTCGCCCGTCTTCATTTGAGTCAGTTGGGTGTGACACTGACCAGATTACGCCCGGATCAGGCTGAGTATATCGGTGTCAGCGTGGACGGGCCGTACAAACCAGATCGTTATCGCTACTAGTAGTTCTGTGCTTCGTAAGTAATGCGACCATGAATGAGATCCGAGCGGCAGGTTACTTCCCTTTGCGTGACGCGTTGGCGCTCAGCCAGCGGCTCAGATCGTCGCGGGACTTATGAAAGACGGTGCTGGCGCACCTGTGCGCGGCGGTGGCCGATCCTACCACGAGAAACGGTGGCACTCGTGTGGATGGCGGCCGCAGGGTTGGTGAGGCGTAAGGAGCATTGTGTGGGCCCGGTGGAAGATGTACTGAGTAGAACAGAGGTAATCACGTTTGACTGCTATGGTACGCTGATTGACTGGTCGAGTGGGCTTCGCCGCTCGTTTGACGTGGTTTTCGGCGCGGGTCTCGAAGGTCGCACGGACGAGCTGGTGGAAGCGTACGTCGAGATCGAGGCCGTCGTTGAAGCCGAGAGGTATCGACCTTACCGAGAGGTGATGGCTACGACGTTCAAGCGGCTTGCCCGGCGCTTCTCGCTGGAGCTCGCGCCGCACATGGCCGACGTTCCAGCGGAGATACTTCCCTCGTGGGAGCCGTTCCCTGATACCCATGATGCGTTGCAGCGACTTAAGAGCAAGTATCGGTTAGGAATCCTATCCAACATCGACGGCGATCTGCTTGAGGGGACAGTTCGTCGTCTTGGCGTCGAGTTCGACTTCGTAGTCACAGCCGAAGATGTGCGGTCATACAAGCCGGCGCTGGGTCATTTTCGGCGACTGCTCGCCCGGTACGCGGCGCGCGAGAGCGTTCTTCACGCTGGTCAGAGTTTGTTTCACGACGGCGTGCCGGCTGGAGAGCTCGACATTGCGTACGCATGGATCAACCGGTACAACGGTGTGAACGGGCTTGGAGTGAAGCCTGTCGCGACGTATGCTGATTTGAAGTGTCTAGCGGACCAGGCTTGCGGCGTGTAGGAACGGCCCGTCGGGCTCATTCACGCGGCAGTTGATCACGCCGGTGACTCATAGTGTGCAGCGGGCCCGCAGCGCGTGTGACAACGCTTCGTGAGGCGATGCCGACCGCCAAACGCCCGTTATGAGGCTGCGATCGATGCTTGATTCCGAATTCCCCGCCGGCACGCCGGTGTGCGTCATGCAGACGATACAACTGCGCGGCCAGAACATGTCGATCGAGGTCGTAGGGGTCGTAGAGGAATGGGAGGAGTTACCCACCGGGAGCTGGTACGCTCACGGCAAGGGTGACAAGCTCTGGCTGAAACGGCTTAGGATTCGCAAAGTCGATGGTGAGCACACTCTGCTGATTGTGGACAATAGTACATCCATGGCCAAGCTCGAGGCGCAGGCTGCCGGTGGCCAATGAGCGTTCCGGTCTGCGGGGAAGCGGCGGAGGCTAG
>JBHHXS010000089.1:0-12271 GCA_046757145.1 Phycisphaerae bacterium
GCGTCGCTTGGCGTTCTCCTGATCGTATCCGTCGCCCTGAGCGCTATGGGCTTATGGATGGCCTGGCAGCTTGACTCGATACAGGGATTCCACGCGGTGATGAATCTCGTGCTGTTCCCCATGTGGCTGCTGTCAGGAGCCGCGTTCCCCCAGAGGGCTGCGTCGCAATGGATGCGGTGGGTAATGGCCTGTAACCCGGTGACTTACGTCGTGGCCGCTCTTCGCCGCAGTTTGGATCCCGGACTACGCCACGCAACGGACCTTGGGCCCTCGGCGGGAGTGTCCATTCTCGTGACCATTCTGTTTGCAGTTGCGATGGTCGTGCTGGCGTCACGGTGCGTGGCACGCGGTGTGTAGTAATGAAAGACCCTGACAGAACAGCGGTTCGCTTGGAACCCGCAACAGACGGCTCCCGTCCCAGCGGCGTCCGGATGCCTCGAAGCAGCCTCATCATCCTACTGTTCGCCTTCCCGCTCGCCGCCGCTGTGGTGTTCTGGCTTTCGTTCTCAACAACCAGCGATTCTGGCACCGAGCCACTTCCGATTATCTTCCACACACCTGAGTTTTCGTTGACTGAACGCAGCGGCCGAACGGTCACGCACAACGACCTGCGCGGACACGTCTGGCTCGCCGATTTCATTTTCACACGCTGCGCCGGGCCATGCCCCAAGCTTACACTCCGCATGCGCAGCCTGCAGGAGTCGTTGAAGCAGTATGACGATGATGTCAAGCTGGTGTCATTCACCCTCGACCCTACATACGACACACCAAAGGTATTGAGTAGATACGCTCAACGCGGCCAGGCCGACGCAGATTTCTGGTGGTTCCTTACCGGTAAGAACGAGACTGCCGTCCACACTCTCGTGGAGAAGGGCTTCCTGCAGGCGGTCAGCCGCGCAAAGGGCGGGCGCGGCATCGTCCATAGCACCTACTTCGTGTTGGTCGACCGCATGGGTCGGGCTCGCGGGCTGTACGACGGGCTCGATGCCGCCTCGAAGCCGCGCATTCTCCGCGACGTTGCGACACTGCTGGCCGAACCCCGCGGGTGATACTCGAGATCTCACAACTTCCTGCGGTCAACGCTGCACTTAACGCGTCAGCCCTTGTGATGTTAATCCTCGGTTATCGCCGCATTAAATCAGGCGACGTCCACAGGCACAAACTGTGCATGATCGCAGCATTCGCGATCTCGGTCGCGTTTCTCGCGACGTACGTCATCTACCGCTCGTTGGGCGCCGAGAAAAGGTTCACGGGGCAAGGCGCGATACGTCCGTTATACTTCTTCATCCTGGCGACCCACGTTGTTCTGGCCGCCACGGTGCCGTTTCTGGCTGGACGCACGCTGTACCTGGCGTTACGCGGCCGCTTTGTACAACACCGACGTATCGCGAGAATCACGTTGCCGATCTGGCTCTACGTTTCCGTCACCGGCGTGTTGGTCTACGTGTTTCTGTTCGTCCTCTATTGACGCCGATGCCAACACCGGGCGGCGCAGGCACCCGCCTGCCTTCCAATCAATCCAGGTAACCGAGATCGCGCAGACGCTGGACCACCGCATCGTCGATCTGAACCTCCCCAGGCGACCGGTGGTTACCACGCAGGGGCAGTCCCTGCCACCACTGATCCAGATCAGCCTCAAGCCCAGCCCGAGCAGCGGCGCAGGCCGGCTTCTCAGCCATATTCACGTGCTCCTGCGGATCCGCGTCCATGTCGTATAGCTCATGTGTAAGCTGATACGAACACGTGCCGACCAGGTCGCGCGGCGATCTGCTGCTGCGAGCATCGGCGTCGTTGCAATTGAGAACGTATCGGCGGTAGAGCTTCCACCGCGCGGTACGGATACACTGCGTGTATTTGTGCCGAATCCGCATCTCCGCGCAAACGGGCCGGGGCTTAGCCACAGGATCAAGCAGGTTTTGACCCGGCAACTCTCCGTTCAATCCAGCGATGCTCGCCACGGTCTCCGCCAGGTCGACCTGGCTCACCAGCTCGCGGCGTTGAACACCCCTGGGCCCGCCAGGCACATGCGCTACAAGCGGAACGTGCATGACCTCGTCATACAGCAACGACTGCCCGTGCCCGATTCTCCCGTGCTCCATGAACTCCTCACCGTGGTCCGCGGTTACTATGACAGCGGCATCCTCGCCTAGCCCAAGCTCTCTGAGCCTCCCGAGAATGGTTTTCAGCTTTCCGTCAAGACGTCGGATAGCGCCGTCGTAGAGCTGTATCATCTGCCGCAACTCATCGTCGCTGAGCGCGCGCTCGCCGCGTACGATCGCTCGCCGGAGTCTAGCATAATCGCGCGCTCGATAATCTCGAAACTTGTTAGTGTCCCTGTTCCCTCCAAACATTGCCACGTGCCGGCGGCGAGGCTTGTAAGGCCAGTGCGCTTCGAGGAAGTGCAAGTACGCAAAAGACGGTCGACCTCCGCCCGCCTCGAGCCAATCGCTGAACCGGCCGATCAACCGGTCCGCCTGCCCCGCGTTAGGCACGTAGGTGGCGAACCCACGCTGAAGACCCGTAAACTCGCCTAGCTGAGCGTTGTTGATGAACGCTCCACAGCGCCAACCCGCCCGGGTCAGCACTTCCGCCAACGTCGCGTGTGAGTCACCCAGAACGTCGGTTGTTACGCTCTCACGTAGCCTGCTGCGCTTGATTCCCTGAAAGGCCCCATGCTGCGTGGGGTACAGACCGGTAAACAGGGAGGCCACCGCAGGCTTCGTCCAGCAAGCGGTACTATAGGCGTTTTTCCAAAGCACGCCGCGCTCAGCGAGAGCGTCGAGCGTCGGCGTCGTCGGACGATCGTACCCGTAACAGGATACGTGATCTGCCCGCAGACAATCGATCACTACAAGGAGTATAGCTCGCAGCATCGTCAAAGGCTCCCCGCGTAGCGACGTAAGCCGCAGGCCGGCACCCGACACCGCTCCACAACTTCAATATGCGCCCGCCTGGCCGACCTAGCCGCACCAACACGAGCTGCCGTCCATTGCAGGCTGGGCCGTAGCCGGTGCAACACATCAAGGCGTGCACTTGGGGCACGGCGCGAACCCTGCATCAAATGCCTCCTTCTTGCTCTTGAAAACACGCATCCGGTCGGGCTTGATCAACTCGACCTCTTCACAGGACGGGCGATGGAAGTTGCCGTACTTCGTGTTGGCCGGGTAGCTTGACTCCGATGACTTCTTCATCCGCTTCCAAAGACCGCGCTTGCCTTGCCTAGCCTTCTTCTGAGCCTCGATGAGTCGGTCTGCGAAACGCTGCTCGCGCGGGGTGAGGCGTACGTAGGCAAGCCCCTCGCTCACCAGTGCCTCATTGACGAACACCCCGTCAGCGAAGACATAGCCTCTGAGCCGGTCTTCGTCGCCAGTGTCCGCCTCGTCGTAGCGCAGACGGACTTTCTTGCCCTCAACCAAAGCGGCGTTCCTGTTGCGGGCTTCCTCGTAGAGAGCTTCGTTGGGATATGGCGACCGTATACCCGCGTACACAAGCGTCTCGCCCGTGCCCAACTTCACCTTGTGGCCGCTACGGATCCGCTCGATCTTTGCGCGATACGAACGCGCAATGCGCCGCGTGTCCTGTATGCCCTCGCCGGGGCACGACACGAATGCCGCACTCAATAACAGCAAGAAGACTCCACCCGCACCGCAGCAGAGGAACGTGCCGTGGCGGTCCAGCGACATCTTGATCAGTTGTGCTATCATTTGGCTTCGTCCACGATGCGCCAGAGCTTTCGCATGATCCGGTTGTCGAGCGGGTCGAACGGGCTGGCCAGTTCATTATGCGTGAACAGCCCGGGGTCGTGCACCCACTGCCCGTGACCGTCCGTGTACACCGCGTTGACTCCGGTCTTGTGGGCGCTTTTGACCACTTCGGGTAGATGGAAGATGTCCGCGGCAAACCCGATGGTACGCCTAAGCTGCGACAGGCTTTTACCGCTGAGGTGATAACGCCTTCCGTACCCCGCGCGCGTATCCGTATTCTTGACCGCCGGCCAGGGATTAAACGCCGTGTTCAGTGAGTGGTATATATCCTCCTGCGTAGGGCAGTAGAGTATCTTGATCTCGTCGAGAGTGGCGCCATCCGCAATAAGCGGCCCGAAGTTGTGATGATAATCCTTCCCGTCGAAGACCAGGTAGTTGTACTGCCAGGAACCGTCGTCGGCTTCGTTGTTCATCGGGGGAAACTGCTTGTAGTCCTCAAGGTAGGTCACGTGGGCCACGAACAGTGAATGAAGACGGTTGAGACACTGAGTCTCCCGAGTCTGTTCCCGGGCACGGTGCAGCGACGGAAGCAGAAGCCCTATAAGCATCGTGAGGATACCGACTACGGTGAGGATTTCCAGCAGAGTATACCCCGGCCGCAGGCCACAACGGATCCTCGACGTGTTGCCGTTCATTTGCGGACCAACCTCAGAATCGGTAAAGGATCGAAATCAATACTATCCAAGCCGCATGCCGTACGACGAAGCGACGTACCACCGGCGGTGTGCAAGAGCACCGCCCTCGCCAAAGACCACATCATCGGCGCATGTCGCTTGCCGGAACTACGCAGAGAATGGATGGCACCAAGGCGAAACAAGGCTGAGGCCCAGTAGAATGCCAGAGCCGCACGCTTAAGTGCGCCGCCGCCACCCGTGTACCGACCGACTAGCGCCTCGCCCGCCGCACGGAACTCCTCGAAGGAACCGACCCGCACACGACGACCGGTCGCCGAACCGCTCTCACGCCCAAGCGCCGCGTGCATCATGTGGGCCAACAAGTTCCCGATGTCCACACCGGGATCCCCGCGGGCGACGGTATCGAGATCCAGCATCGTGGTGTTGTCGCCCCCGAACACGAACTGCTTTTCGTAGCAATCCCTGTGAATCGTGCACGTCCGCCGGGCATCCGCAGATCCTCCAGCCTCATGCAGTGCCGCAACGATGGGAGAGACGTTACCGGCATTGGGGGTGTCGACCCGTCTTAGCACATCGTACCACAGCGAGACTATTGACAGCTCATCTGCAACGGTAAAAACGCGAAGCCGGTCCAGTGGTATGTCATGGAAGACGGCCAGGGCGTCGGCAGCCGCGACGGCCAGCTTCGCCAGGGGTAACTGTTCGGACGTACCCGAGCTCCAACGGACAAACGCCATCTTCACGTCACGGGCATATCCGACAGGCAGCGGTACCGCGACGCGCCCGCGCGAAGCGCACAGGAGCCAAGCATTCACCTCGCTGTGCAAACCAACGAGCGCGCTCCCTCGATCGTCGCGGTAAGTTTTACCCACCAGGCGCAATGAGCGATCGTTGCCCCCATCTACGCGATACTCGATAGCCGCCCGGCGCCCCGCGCGATAGGCCAGAAGATGACACTCGCAGGAGGTGACTCTGTGTAGCAACCCACCTGAGTCTGGATCGCCGTTTCCGCGTCGCTGATCCACGGGCGCCGGCGCGAAGGCCTCGACGCTCACCCAATACTCTTTCAACCGGTCGGCCATGCCGGCACCGTCCAGACAAACACCCAAATGCGCCAATCCCGGGTCAAGGTCGGGCGTATGGATGAGCATTCCCCACTCCGGCACATTGACATGCAATCCCTGAAGACGACGCGGCGTACAGACCACCCGGTTGGACTCCCCGACCGGGGTGAAGCTCGCCCGCGCTCCGACCGCTCCTTCCTCGCCGATTCCCTCGTCGCTGCGACGCGTTGCCTCGTTTGCGCCAACGCCGTTGACCACTCCCTGATGCGTACGGCCAAAGACGGACAAATGCGTCTTGTCGCCCAGACTGAATGACCACTCGACGGTAAAGGCTCCGTTTCGCCCCGGCCATGCACGCTGTATTCGAACGTCCGCAGGCACACACTCGTTCGGCCACTCAATGCCCGCCTCCTCTCGGAGGATGCGCTCGCCGACTTGAGGAGTCAGTAAAGCCTGCAGCCGAGCATCGGGAAACACCCGGGGCGGCGCTTGCCTTCCGCGTACTTCAGATGCAGCACTGGCACGCATCATCGTGGCGACACTTCCTCCGCACCGCACGGCCTGGTAGTGTGCGGGTTCTTGCGCCCGGCACCCAACGCGCCGGCGGTAAGTGGGTCGAGGACGGGGGCGGACGAAGCAAGCACGCGCTCCGCTGACTCGATACATCGGTCTGCCAGAGCACGCCACCCCTCACGCAGATGCCGCATCATGCCCTGCGCCAAGTTAATCAGCGACCACACGGCGTAGACGCGGAACCTCTCCTGATCTACTGCGGCTCCCGTCACACGCGACCACTGATCGAGGAACTCATCGGCCCAGCCGCCGGCGACATCAGGATGGATGTCCTGCTCCACCCGCGCCGCGAGCATGCGCACCTGGGTCGTGAAGTTGGCCACGTCGATCATCGCATCACCTCGCGCCAGGCGCTCAAGGTCAAGCAGCATGAACCGGCCACGCTTGATCCGCACCTGATTCCAATGCAGGTCGTTGTGCAGCGTGACGTCGGCAGGCGACTCGAGCGTGCGCAGACGGCGCGTTAGTTCTTGCACGATCGCCTGGAGACGCTCCTGCAGCTTGGGCGATGCCAGCGACAAGTCAGCTGCAGCGGCCTGCGCTGCAGAGGCGATATCACCCGACCCGATGCAACGCAATCCCTCTACCGGGGCGGAGTGCAGCGACGCGACCGAGGCTGCCATACCCTGCATCACCTCCGCTACGTCGGACGAATCGCCTTCGTCGCCTGCCGCGCCGTTTCTCAGAGTCTCCACAAGAGATAGACCGCGATTCCACTCAACGGCCAGGATGCCCTTATCAATGTCCGCTCCCACCACCGTGGGAACGTGGAACGCCGCCGCCGCGCCGCGCCCCGCAAGCGTCAACGCCAAATGACGCGAGAGTAACGCCGCGCACGACTCGGCCGAGCCGCAGCGAACGGCGATACGCCTCTTGCTGCGGACGCCTGAGCCGCGTTCAATCGTCTCAGCACGCAAACGGACAATCCACTTCTGCTCCGGCACGTACCGAACCAGTAGGCGTTGCATCGTTGAAGCATCGAGGTCGCACGAAGACTCCGTCTCGTCCAGCCAATTCTGCCACACGCGGACGGCATCACGACAGCCGGCGAATTTGCGCAGCCCGCGAAGGCGGCGATCGTTCGGAAACCTGTACACCTCAACTTCGGCGTCCTTAGCACCGCCTTGCGATCGCCCGGGCTCCAGCCTGACAAGCGTGCCGCGGCGTGACATCGGCTTGCGCACCGGTGAATGGAAGTAGACAATGTCCGCCTCCGGCCAGTTGCGCTGAGCCGGGAGTGAGCTATCCGACACCAGAGCGTACGCCACACGCACGTACCTCCCCGGGTGATACAAAGCCTCTATCATGCGCGCTTCGCGCCACGCCTGCCTCGAGTCGTTCCTGGTCGCGCAAAGCCGCTGGCGGCAAACCTCAAGCACTGACGCAGGCGACAGGCGCTCCATCACGCTGCCCAGCAATTCGTCCGATGGCAGGTCCCACGACTCGTTCATGACGACGCGCCCTCCGAGAACGGCGGACCGACCTGCGCCGACCCGTGGTTAGATCGGACGGGCGTCGCTTCCAGCGATTCCGCTTCCGCTCCACCCAACTCGAAGCGCGACGCATAAGGCGATAGACGATCGTCCGGCCTCTCCGACCTTAACAGCGAAGCATACTCCCCCCCTGCGGCGCACAGTTCATGGTGCGTGCCAACCTGCACGACCCGCCCGTGCTCCAGTACGAAGACCCGGTCGAACCTCTCCATTTCATGAAGATCGTGGCAGATGACGATTGTGGTGGCGGAGTTGTCCGCGGACATCCAGGCTTGTTCCACCGAGCGCCGCGTCCGCTCGTCCAGCCCCGTTGCCGGTTCGTCCAACAGCAGTATCGCCGGTCTGCACAGAAGGGCGCGTGCCAGGGCGATGCGCTGCCTCTGCCCCCCGGAAAGCGTACAGCCTCCCTGGCCAAGCACCGTGTTATACCCGTCAGGCAGCCTGGCGATGAATTCCGCCGCCTCTACCCGCTCCGCAACGCTGCGGATCTCTGCTGGCGTGGCGTCGGGGCGCCCCAGGGCTATGTTCTGCCCTGCCGTCATGCCGAATAACACAGTGTCCTGGTGTACCCACCCGATCTGACTTCGGAGCGATCGCAGCGTTGCTGCACGTAGATCTACACCGTCGATGCTGATCGTACCATGTTGCGGGTCGTAGAACCTAAGCAGCAGCTTGGCAAGCGTGCTCTTCCCCGCCCCGGTGTGCCCGACCAGCGCGACGCGTTCCGACGGACGAATCGACATCGTCACGTGGGCAAGAGCAGGAACCTGCCCGTCGTAGGAGAACTCAACCTCGTCAAACCTGATCTCCCCGCGTACCCTCTGCAGCTCGCGGGCGTCGACTCGATCTCGAATCGAAGGCTCAAGCGCAAAGACCTCCGCAATGCGCTGACCGCATGCCGTTGCCTTGGCTATCTGCCCCGCGAGCTTCGCTATCTTACGCATAGGCTTGTTCACTGCCCGGAGGTAGGAGACGAACACCAAAAGATCCCCTGCCGTCATCGCACCTGAGAGCACCGACCTTACACCTACGTACAGAATCGCGCACAGACTTGCCGCTGAGCCAAGAGACACGATACGGTATAGCTTCGCCTCAAGTCGGGTCGTTTTCACCCCGGCTCGGATGGAGCTACGGTTCTGCCGCGAGAAACGCTTTTGTTCGATAGCCTGGCGATTGTACGCCTGCACGATCGACATTGCGCCCAGCACGTCCTGGGCGATCGAGGCGATCTGGCTCTCCCGTTCGCGCTGGTTCTTCGTAGCCTTTGTTATCTGCCGGGAGATGCGGTACGAGGCCCACACCGACAGGGGAATCGTGCAGACTCCCAAGAGTGCCAAGATCGGATTCAGCCAGCACATGGCCCCGATCATGGCTAAGATCAACAGTAAGTTCTCACCGGAATTGACGATCGCATTGACAAGCATTTGCCGCAGCATCTGGATGTCGCCCGTCAAGCGCATCAGCAGCGTGCCTGTATGCTGGCGTCCGAGCTCCGCCGGAGAAAGCGTCTGCAGGTGTGCGAACAGGTCCTGTCGCAGTTTCCCAACGACCCGTTGCCCGGTGCGCGCCAGCAGGACGTCGCGGACGAATGAGAACAGGGCATCGGCGCTGGCTATGAGCAACACCGCGGCACAAACCCACACCAATGCCGACGTCGCAGTCGATGAAACCGCCGAAAGCGCGTCGGCTATCCACGAAGAACCCATCTTGTCTGATAGGACGTAGTCGAAGATGACTTTGATAGGCCAAGGAGCCGCAACTTGCGCAGCGATAACGCCGAGAGCACCGGCAAGTGCTCCCGCTAGCCCCCAGGACTGAGCCCGAGTGTATCGGCCGAACCGCGACCATACGTGGTGCGCCTCGCCCAGATCAAGCCTGCCGCGTCGCGTCTTTATTCTCCACTTGAAATCCATGGCACACTACCAATCGCTGCGGCTTACCCTATCGCACGTTATCACCCCGTCCGTTGCCTCTAGCACCGTTTCGCCCGTGCACAAACCACTCCCGCATCACCGCGACGTTGCGGCGAATATCGAAGAGCTCCTCAGCGCGCCGGCGTCCGGCCTGTGCCAGAGACTCCGCCCATTCCCGCCCATGCACAATCTCGCGGATGCCCCGGGCAAGCTCATCATCGTTCCCGGGCTCCACCAGAACCCCGCTGACCCCATCCTCAACGATCTCGGGATTACCGCTGAGCCTCGTCGTAACAACGGGGCAGGCGCAGGCGAGCGCTTCCAGCAGAACCGTTGGCAACGCGTCGATGTTACCGTCTTTCGCCTGGATGCAGGGAAGAACAAAACAGGTCGAGCGGCAAAGCAGATCGCGCACCGCATCTTCGCTCAACGGCCCGAGCAGTTCAACAAGCCCCTCCAAGTCCAAGCGCTTGATTTCGTCCCTTAAACGCCCCTCCTCACGCCCTTCTCCACCTATCCGGCAGCGGACGAGAAGACCTTCGTCGCGCAGAAGCCCAATCGCACGGATCAGGTGGAGGAAGCCCTTCTTCTCTATCAGGCGTCCAAGCCCCAGCACCGCTGGTTCCTCGTCGCACCGCCGCCCGACGGCAAAGCGATCTAACCTGATCCCGTTGTAGTTCACCCGGATCTTATGCGGATCGACACCCGGCAGATTCTCCACCATGAATCGCCTGTTGAACTCACTCACCGTGATCGTGAAGCGCGAGTGATTGACCTTCTCAGCCAGAAGAGCCCTGTCTACATTGTCGCGGAAGATATCGAAGGCGTGCAGCGTCAAACTGTAATCCAGCCCCCCAAGTACGTGGGCGAGCATGGCCACCGTAGCCTCCCCCGTGCCGAAGTGTACGTGTACATGGCCGATCCGATTCCTCTTCGCCCAACGAAGGACCTCCGCCGCCCGGCACATGTCGAACCAGCCCACCTGCGTGTCGGCGCGGGTGATCCGTACGGCCTTGAGGTACGCACGCCGGTTGCGCCGGAACAACTTCAACTGCGACCGAGCCAACCTGCCCAACACCCCATGGTGCGATTCCCGCATATACTGCGCCCGGGCCTTCACGCGGCATACCGACTCGTGAAACATGCCGTCGCTGGGCATCTTGAGCGACAGTATTCTGACGTCGACCCCTTGAAGCTCGAGCTCGTGGATCTCGTTCGCCACGAATGTTTGGGAAAAGCGCGGATACATGCGCAGCAGGTACCCAAGCCTTACCGGTTTCGTGCCCTGGAAGTCCGCACCATGCGACATGCTTGTCCCTGACGTAACTCGCGGCGCCAACCTAATGTGATTGCGCCAACAGGATCTTGGATCCGCTCCGCCCTTGGCGAAGGGCGCCTTCAATCACACGCGTGAGGGCCTTAGCCGTATGCCTCCACGTATACCTGGATCTCACCGTCTCCTGCCCCCCCGACCCCAGCCTACAACGCCGCTCAGGCGACAGCCACGCCGTGCGGAGAACCCCGTGAAGAGCGTCGACGTCGCCGGGGGGCACAAGAAAACCGTTGACGTCGTCTTGTATGACGTCTGCGATTTGCCCCAACCTCGAGGCCGCTACGCACACACTCGAAGCCATGTACTCGAACAGTTTGATCGGCGAAAAGTAGAAACCATCCGCATTCTTAAATGGGGCAACCGCTACGTCCATTGCCTTTAGCAGCTGAGGAACAGCTTCGTGGGCGACGGGACCGACGAAGGTCACTGATTCACCCAGCTTCAGGTCGGTTGCCTCCCCCCGCAGGCGCTCCTCCTCCGGCCCACTTCCGACGATCAACAAACGCGCCGAGTCGACCTCTCCGATTAACCGCTTGAACGCGCCCAGTAACACGTCAACACCGTGCCAAGGCTTAAGGCTTCCTATGAAACCCACCGTGAATTCATCCCCTAAGGCCAGGTTCTTCCGGCAGACGTCCCGAGGCGGCGCCGCGTCAAACAGCTCCATATCCACTCCGTTGGGAATGACGGTGTACTTCTGCCTATCCGCATCCGCACTCGCAAGTCGATCAACCAGCGGCTCAGACACGCACACAACCGCTGCGGCACGATCAAGCACGCGACGCTCAATATCACCAGCCAGATCCCTTAATTGCAACGAGCGATACTCTCCCGCCTCTTCCGCCAGCGGCGCGTTCACCTCAAGAACGAGGGGGACGCTTAACGCCTCGGCAAGATCGATGCCCACGTGCCCGAATAGAGAGAGACGTTCGACAATCGCGTCCGGGGGGTGTTGCGCCAGCTCTTGCAGTGCAGGCTCCCGCGCAAGTGCGTTGTAGAGCAGCGCTCGCAGCTCTTTCGCCGCGGAGTCGCCCAATCCTCGTTCCACCAACCAGCGCTTCAGTACCTTGGTCGTCTTGTCCGCCGCTGTGTCGGTGCCCGCTGAAACAAGCTTCACGCAATGACGCTCATCCTTACGGCCTCTCGGGGATAACAGCAGAACCTCGTGCCCCAGCTCGGCAAGTGCGCGCGTGATCTCACGCAGGTGAACTGATGCACCTTTGGTACCGCCGGGCGCGATGCCGAAATCACTGCACAGGTACAGCAACCGCATGGCTGAAGCTCCCGTTGAGAAGGGCGGCAAAGCGCTCGCGTACTCCGGTTAGCCCCTGCAGATCAAGGTCCGGCGTGATCGGCTTGAGATCCCTTTGAAGCAATTCCATTACGTGCTGGGCCAGCACCGATTTCGTCAGCTGTGCCGAAGACAGCACGTTCACCACGCCACGCTTCGCCCACAGATCTGCCCGAATGGTCTGCTCAAGACGCGGCCTGGTCCG
>JBHHXS010000090.1:0-12205 GCA_046757145.1 Phycisphaerae bacterium
GGGCGTCACCGTTACCGGGGAGCTTATCGGTTCGCCGCTCTACATGTCCCCGGAACAAATAATGGAGGGCTCGGGACGTGTCGACCACCGTACGGACGTCTACTCGCTCGGGGCCACTATGTACGAGTGGCTGACACTGAGCCCGCCGTACCCCGGCGACACGAGAGAGGGCGTCATCAGCAAGATCGTCAACTCGCAGCCCGCTGCCCCGCGCAGTCTGAACCCGAGCGTGCCCGTCGATCTGGAAACCATCTGTCTCAAGGCGATTGAAGCCGATCGCAATCGCCGCTACCAGACGGCTGCTGCGCTGTGCAAGGATCTGATGCGTTTCCTGGAGAGCAGACCCATCAAAGCCCGGCGCATTGGGCCTACCGTGCGACTGCGGCGCTATATACAGAGGCACCAGTTGGCTTCACTGACAATGGTCGCATGTAGCATCGTCGCGCTCCTTGTTTCCGCATTGTTCCTTGCCCAACGCGAGGTGCGGTCTCAGCGCCGCGAGGTGGAAGCACAAGCGGTGCAAATAGCTGAGGTCAAGCAACGGAGCGAGGAGCTTCTCCAGCTGGTCAGCCCGCTTCTACCTCCGGGATTGGAGGGGTCGCTTAGTCTGGTCCGGGCGGCCCGTCCGATTCTCGAGGGGGTGTTCGAGTCAGGGGCGGTAAGCGGGGGGACCGCCGACACTGCCCCGGCGCGAGGTGCAGACAGCGCATTGACGGGCGAGCCGCAGGGAATCGCCCGGCGGGCGGTGCGCGATCTTTACAACGCAATCGCTCCGCGCTACTGGTCAGGTTCACCTATGGCCCGTGATTGTTCGTTTGCTGTTCTGGGCGGCATCCAGGTGCAGGAAGCTGGGGCGGCCAAGGCGAGGCGGACCGTCGACCGATGTCTGCTGGCGGATCCGGACCACATCGAAGCGCGCCAGCTCCACCTGGCCCTCTGCGGTCAAATGCGACAGTACGATACGATGGCGAGCGACGCGCAACAGCTGATACGCCAGCGGAGCACCGAGCCGACGGGTCATCTGTGGCTGGGGCTTGCACGCCTGCTGCTTGATGACGCACAGCGTGGTCTTGAGGATTTCGATATCGCGGCTGAGATGGTCGGGCATCGCGACGTGCGCCTCGTATGGGCTAAGGCGTTGCGCGGGTTGGCATTGATACTGCTTGATCAACCCGGGAACGCCCGGCTGGAGCTCAGCGAGGCACTCGTCCTCGCGCCGAATCTGGTGGTGGCACTGCTGAGTCGTGCGTGTGCCGGTGCCGCTCTCGGAGATCTGCCCGGGGCGGTAGCGGACTTAGACCGTGTGATAGCCCAGGAGCCGAACAACGCCGACACCATTGCACTTCGTGGCGAGCATTCCCTCGCGATGGGAGAGTTCGATGCCGCCATACGCGACTTCAACGAAGCCATGAGAATCGCGGGGCCCACTGCTAGACTACAAATGCAGGTGCTCTCGGCACTGTATCTTCGGCAGAACATGAGCAAGCCGCGTCCAGCGGAGCCGAGCCCGGCGCAGGCTCCCGCCGTCGATTCGCCGACTGACGAGTCGTCCAGCAGAGGCATGCTCGGCCGACCCGCTGGACTTCCCGGGTTTGATGAACCAGCGGTGCACCGGCGGGCCTCCGCACCAAGATCAGCACGTGCGTGGTTTCCGTTTCCGCTGGCGTTTCTCCCGTGAGAGAGCTCTCGCGTGTCCCGTCCAAGCGATCAACTCGCGCCTATGGTGGAGTCACTGAAGCGTCGCCTGGGCTTCGAGCAGTTGTCGTTCACGTACACCCGCTGTCCGGGGCCGGGTGGACAGAATGTCAACAAGGTCAACACGCGGGTGGCGCTGCTGTTCGATGTTGAAGGGTCCGATGCACTGAACGCTCGTGAGAAAGATCGCATCAGGGCGAGGCTGGGGACCCGGATAAGCCGTGGAGGCGTGATGCGCGTGGTTTCCATGCGACATCGCACGCAGTCCGCCAATCGTCGCGCCGCCATTCAACGGTTCTATGAGCTGCTGGCTTGGGCACTACACCAGAAAAAGATGCGAGTGCCTGCGGTGGTGCCTGCACGCGTGCGCCGACATCGTCTTGCCGAGAAGAGGAGGCGTGGTAAGCAGAAAAGGCTGCGGAGTCAGCCGAGCGATGAGGGTTTCGACGCATGACCATGTTCGAGATGCAGCGCGATTCCGGGTCTCCGTTACAGGGCGAACAGGAAGAGCACTACGCTGGGCCGCCCATCGCGGTAGGGAGTCCTCTCGGAATCCCGATACCCGGTGGGTCATTGATCCACGATTCCGGCGAGCTGGTCCGGCGCGTTCTGCGTGTCGTTCAGCCGGCGGCGTAGAGCATCCAGCCGGTCCAGGCGCTCCTGGAAGGGCCTGGCGAGCGGGGCTGCCACCTCGCAGGCAAGAAGGTCGTCGACGCCTTCGGCGAGCAGCGCCACGGCGTCCCGCTGGGCGCGCATTCGGCGCACGGCGCGGAGTCTGCGGGCGTACATGCCGGCGAGCAACGCGATGTAAACGGCAGTGACCACGGCGAGCCCGACCAGCAGATGGGCGGCACTCAGAGCGGACACGACCTTATACAGCCCGTGGGCGACATCCAGCGCCCCTTCCTTGAGGTAGACCTCAAGTCCGCCCTCGAGAACGGGCTGCACTATGGGAAACCACAGAAGGATGAGCCACAACAGCATCTTGCTGAGAAAAGATGGTCGCCGTTCGCACTGCTCCACCTCGTCCAGCAAACGTGTTTCGACCTCGGCCACCAGGGGCTCCGCGCCTGCGGCTGCTCGCCCGGCCAGCTCTGCAGCCTGTGGTAGTTCCGACTCCAAGTCCAAGCGGTCGATGATGACCACGTTCTCACAAAGCAATTGCGACCGCGCGAGCTCGATGCGGTCCGCCAGTGTACGACCCCCAACGAGGAACGGGTCGCCGGTGTAGGTCGTTTGTAGGCCCTGCCGCTCCAACGCAACGCGCCGCCCGAGCACGCGCGACAGCCACCCGAAAGGCCAATACACCAGGCGAAGCAGCGGCCAGTCCTCCACTCGCCGCTCAAACAGTTCATCTGCCAGCGCCCGGTCCGAGCGAAGATGTGTAAGCAGATTGGCTGCTACTATGGCGCTGTATTGGACGCCGGCGTCGTCGGCCAGCGCGGCTCGGAGATACTGCGGATCGCATGCGTGTGCCAGCAGTTCCGCTGTGCGGTCGAGATCGTAATGCTGCAGCATTGTGTCTATGCTCACCCGATGCTCACGCTCTTGGTTGGCATACTTGATCCGCCGCGACTGCTCGGGCGAGACCGGGGTGAGAACACAGCCGCGCAGTCGAGCCAGGTCGTCGCTTGCGAGCCGTGCAATCTCCGTGATCACCGCTCGGTCGCTCGGGTAACGTGACCAGTCGGTGTCACCCCACAACCAGGCTATCCGTTCGATGAACTGCTCCTGCCGCGGAAACGCTGCCGCGACCAAGAAGAGGCGTTCATCATTTCCAGCGTATCCAGCCGCCTCGATCGAGCGGGCAGCCCATTCGTGCTGCTCCCGCCAGAACCGTTGTGCTCTGTCGACGGCGGAGCGGACGGCTGCGGCACGCGGGCCGTTGCGGTCATCACCCGGCGCCTCGTCTGCAAGCAGTTGATCAACTTTGTTGAGCACGGAATGGACGTTGCGTGCATCCTTGATGACCTCAGGCAGCATATCAACCCAGGCTCTATCGCCGATCTTCCTCGGCGTTTGCACCCATAGCACGCGGTCAAGCAAGGGCACCACGGCGCGCACTATGCTGTGATGGTCGGAGAACTCGCTGTCGAAATCGGGAAGATCGATCAGCACGACGTTTTGAATAGCGTCAGCCTTGTGGGTGGTGACCTCCACGGTATAGGAGCGATCGATAGCGTCGAGACGATGTGCCACCTCTGAGCGCATGCGTTCATGCACATAGGCCTTCGGTCTTTCCGTACCCCGGCCCACTTCTCTCGTGTCGGGCGAGACCCGTGTCCGGGCGAGCGCGTTGATCAGCGTCGATTTGCCGACATCTTTTCCACCCAAGATGCCGCACATGACTAGCTCGTCGCCCAGCGCATGGTCGGCACCTATGCGCAGCTCCGCCGGTTCGCTGTGCAGCAAGCGAGCCAACTCGGCGTTGATCAAGCTCAACTCGTCGGTGGTAGAGATGGACGGACTTGCGAAGCTCATGAGTTTCCGGGTCCCCGGTTGGAGTTCTTCTTCTGGGGCTCATCGCGTACGCAGGCAAGGGCGTGCAGTATAGGCGTGTCCTCATCCATGACCAAAGAGGACGCCTCGTTGAGTGCAGCGGTAGCGTACTGCTGGGCGCCGGCGTCGAGCAGGGTTCGAAAGGCGTCCGCGGCGCTCTTGACGGTGTTGAATTCAGGGCTGCCGAGAAGCCGCTCGCGCATCGCCGCCGCCAGGCGCTCGATGGGCTTGGCCAGGACTGCCCCTGCTCCGGCCGCCGCCGCAAGCTGCGTCAAAGCACCGCCGATTGCTCCAGCTACTGAAGTCAGTGTAAGAGCGGTAAGCGGCCCTGGCGCAGCTGCCAGTAAGATTGCGAGGGCCAACGCCCCGCCTCCGACGGCTCCGTGGATGTGCGGGCTGATGCCCTGACACTGTGCCTCAATCTTCGCCGTCCAGCGTCGCAGGGCATCATCGAAGTCTGCTGCGATGGCGACCACCTGTGCCTTCGCACCGGGAGTCCATGAGAACGTCCGTTCCGCAGGCTCGAGGCCAGTCCAGCGCCCGACCTCGGTCCAGAAGGCGCTTAGGCGGACGGCGCGACGCAGGTGCCGCACCTGCTTGCTGCACTGGGACTCATAGAATGCTTTGGCGACCATGTCGCGAGCTACATCACGGGTTGCTTCGCGGGGCTCGTCACGAGACGATTCAGTGATGATCGCCCCGACCACGGGCACGTGCCGTAAGGCGTTGCGAATGCGTTGGGCGCGCTCTCCGAGCCATTGCCTTGTGTCGTGCATACGAAGGACACGCGACAAGGCATCCAGCTCCCGGCGTTCCGCAGGCGTCATCAACGCCACCATGCAGGCCGATCTTGTCGGTATGATCCTCTCCCTGACGGTGCTCAGCATCTGCTCGAGCTTGTCCAGGCGCGCCCGTCGTTCTTCGTTCTGATTGAGTATGCGATTCGCAGCTTCAGCGACCCAGGCGAACAGCGCGGCAGTGCGATCCTGTTTCGCGCTGGTCAGAAACGTGTGGACCGGCCCAAGCGTTCCCGGCGGAAACAGGCGCAGGCCGCGGCCACGCCGGAATTCCAGCACGACCTTCGCCTCCGCGGCAAGTCGATCAGCCTGTTTGCGGAGCAGCTCGCCGTCCTCCTCAGTTAGCGTTCCATCGCGGGAACGGTTAAACAGCACCACCCGCCGCTGCCCCAGCCTGACCGAACTCGCTTTGAGCCTCGATGTTGTCTGGCGATCAAACCAACGTTCGTGGTCAATGACGACACAGAGCAGATCGAACCAAGGCAACAGTGACAGGGTGACATCGCCCTCCTTATGCGCTGCGTCAGACGTGAAATCGGGCGTATCAAAGAGCAGGACGTCGCGTAAGGTGTTGACAGTATGGAATAAGACGGTCAGTGTGTTCGGCTCTCCGCAGGTCGCGTCGTCCGGGTCGACCAGGGCGTGCCTGGCGCGAGGCATCAGCAGAGGTTTGTCCAAGAGAAGCTCGACCTCATCGCGGTTGTCCTCGTGGGCTGCGAGGATTGGTCCCAGCGTGGTGTGCCCGTGCGCGGTGACGCGACTGGCCGAGTGCCCACCCAACAAGTTGTTGAATACGGTGCTCTTGCCGGAAGACGCACCTCCGATTACCGCGGCGAAGGTTAGCAGACGTCCCGCGCGGGCATCAGCGTTCAACCGGTGAACCGCTTGTTGTGTCATTTCGGACCAGTCGAAGCGCAGCCTCTCCCTCAGGTGCTCGCCGTTCTGGGCGAGGAAGTCGAGGGCGTCTCTAGCTGAGTCGTTCATCAGATCCGTATGTACATTCGGTCGCAAGTGTGTAATCTTTTGCGGTGCTGAAGCCGTCGCGCAGGGGCTCGTGGGAAACCGTAACTAAGGTGACTCTGGGCGCATTGGCGGGACCTCGCGGGCTACGCCGGTTTTATCATGACTATTTCGATGTCCGGATAATTCGCGTGCTGGATGGCCAGGCGGCGCGCCTCTTCGACGTTGCTGGCGTAAAAGCGGTACTGTTTAACGGCGCCGGGTTTCTTGTGTCCCGGACACTTGTATCGGTAATAAACGATGTATGGTCTCAACACGCCTGGTCCACCTACCGGTGTGCACGAATAACTGCCCGGCCGTGGGCCGACGGGTCGTGCCGGCGCTCTTCCCATCGCTGGCGCCTCACGGGTCAGTCCTTTACGTTGCTTGTACTGTAGCGATCCGTCTCACAATCGTCGATAGATTCACTGCGGCTCCTAGCTGCGTTCTTGCGTTCCCCGGGGCAGGTTGATGGGGTTGTGGGGCAACGCTAGAATACTGACAGGCGGACAGGCTTGGCGTGACCGGCCGGTTGGCCGGTGCGAGCCAGCGGTGCGAGGGCCCCGCAGGCTTGATCAGGCTGGTTTGCGGACCAATGGACGTGCGGTCTTGCGCGGGGGCCTATCATTCGCCAAGTGGCTAGGGTGATGGCCCTAGCCAACCAAGAGGCGCAACGGTTCAACCACGAGTACATTGGAACGGAGCACATCCTCCTTGGGCTTGTAAAAGAGGGCTCGGGCGTAGGGGCGAACGTTCTCAAGAACCTCGACGTCGATCTGCGCAAGGTCCGCCTGGAGGTGGAGAAGCTGGTAAAGAGCGGCCCGGAAACGGTGGCGATGGGCAAGCTCCCTCAGACCCCGCGCGCCAAGAAAGTGATCGAATACGCCATCGAGGAAGCACGCAACCTGAACCACAACTACGTGGGTACCGAGCACCTGCTGCTCGGGCTGCTGCGCGAGCAGGATGGTGTGGCCGCCCAAGTACTCATGAACCTCAACCTGAAGCTTGAGGATGTGCGGGAAGAAGTGCTGAACCTGCTGGGGGCGTCCGAGGAAGCGGAAGACGTGGGTGCCCAGATCGGTGCCGAACAGAAAAAGGGTAAGAGCAAGACGCCGGCGCTCGATTCCTTCGGGCGAGATCTCACCGAAATGGGCAAGCAGGGAAAGCTCGATCCGGTGATAGGCCGCGTCGACGAGATCGAGCGTATCATCCAGATCCTGTGCAGGCGTCAGAAGAACAACCCCGTGCTCTTGGGTGAGGCGGGTGTGGGCAAGACCGCTATTGTTGAGGGCTTGGCCCAGAAGATCGTCGCGGGTGATATACCGGAGCTGCTAGCGGACCATCGCATAGTCGTTCTGGATTTGGCCATGATGGTGGCAGGCACCAAATACCGTGGCCAGTTCGAGGAGCGCATCAAGGCGGTCATGAACGAGGTCCGCAGAGCAGGTAATGTGATTCTGTTCATCGACGAGCTCCATACTCTTGTTGGTGCCGGGGGCGCCGAGGGCGCTATAGACGCCTCCAACGTCCTGAAGCCTGCGCTTAGTCGAGGCGAAATTCAATGCATCGGTGCGACGACCCTTGACGAGTACCGCAAGTACATCGAGAAGGACAGTGCACTGGAGCGACGCTTTCAGCAGATCATCGTCGAGCCTCCCACCAAGGACGAGACTATAGAAATACTCAAGGGCCTTCGCGACAGGTACGAAGCCCATCACCGCGTTCAGATTACGGATCGTGCGCTTGAGGCGGCGGTCGAGCTCTCGGCACGCTATATACCGCGCGTGCAGCCTGATAAATCCATCGATGTGATGGACGAAGCCGGCGCCCGCGTCCGCTTGAAGTCCATGACGAAGCCCCCTGATCTGACCCATCTCGAGCATGAGCTGGACCAGCTAGGCAGCGAGAAGGATGAAGCGGTCAAGAACGCTGACTACGAGCGTGCCGCCCAGGTCCGTGACCAGATGGACTCCATCAAGCTGAAGAAGAGGGGTCTACAGAAGGAGTGGCGCGACCTGAGCAAAGAGATCGACGGCGTCGTCGATGACGAAGTCGTCGCGGAAGTCGTCAGTACGATGACGGGCATCCCGCTCACCCGCATGGGCAAGGACGAGGCGGAGAAGCTGCTGCAACTTGAAGTGGAAATGCACAAGCGCATTGTGAGCCAGGAGGAGGCGGTCAAGGCGGTCGCACGCGCCGTGCGCCGCAGCCGCAGCGGACTCAAGGATCCCAACCGCCCCATGGGGAGCTTCATATTCGTAGGCCCGTCGGGAGTGGGCAAGACCTATCTGGCCAAGTGCCTGGCTGAGTTCATGTTCGGTGATTCGGAAGCTCTTTTTGTGCTGGACATGTCCGAGTACATGGAGAAGCACAACGTCTCGCGCCTGATCGGGGCTCCGCCGGGGTACGTCGGGTACGAAGAAGGCGGACAACTGACCGAGCGCATCCGGCGCCGGCCTTATTCGGTCATCTTGCTTGACGAGATCGAGAAGGCTCATCCCGACGTCTTCAACATGCTCCTGCAGATCATGGAAGAGGGCAGATTGACCGACAGCTTTGGACGGCATGTCGATTTCAAGAACGTTGTCCTCATCATGACGAGCAACATCGGCGCCCATCGAATCACGCACCAGGAGGAGTTCGGCTTCCAGAAGAGGGACGATGATGTAAGCTACGACAAGATGAAGGAGGTCCTCAAGGGCGAGCTGGAGGCCTACTTCAGACCGGAGTTCCTGAATCGTGTCGACGAGATGATCGTCTTCCACAAGCTCAACCATGACAACATGGTCGAAATCGTTGACCTCGAGCTGGAAAAGCTGGCCCGGCGGATGCGCGAAAAGGGCGTGGAGCTCGAAGTGACGCCCGCTGCCAAGGACTTCCTTATCGAGCACGGCACGGATGAGAAGTTCGGCGCACGCCCGCTGCGACGGGCGATCGAACACCACCTCGAGGACGCCCTTTCCGAGGCGATGCTCCGAGGCGAGTTCGAGGGCAAGACGAAGGTCGAAGTATCGGTGAAGCAGGCCGTCGAGCCTACCGATTCGCCGGGGTTGGTGCTCACCGGCGTGGCTTCCGACTCCGGCGAGACTGAGCCGGTAGCCGCCGGCCAAACCGACGAGACCTGATCCGCCTGGCGTTGGCCTGATGCGACTGCCTTCGTGGGATTGGGTACCGCGGTAGGGTGCTCAGCGTTACCGATCACCCGGCGCGAACATGTCCTGCTCTCGCGTGTCTGATGGTTGAAGTGCGGGAAGACCCGGGCTTGTGGGCCTGTGGTGTCGAATAGTCCGTTCGTCCTCCTAAGCTCAGCGGCCATCGCTCCTACGAACTGCTCTGACGGTTCACTCCGCCTGTCCACGTGTGATCGCGGACGACATGCACCCGGTGCCGCAAGGGCTGTCGGGGAGTAGCCGCCGCGTAGCGGGTCAACACCTCGTCCCGGTGGGGCGGCGGAGCTTCACCTTCATGTCCCGCCGCTTGTCCTTGGGGCTTTCCAGCACCTTAATGGCCTTCTTGATGTTGGGGACCTTGAGCACGGCAAGTGATTTGCCGCCGCGCACCGCCGCGGTGCAATACATGTAGCCGATGCTTACATGGTTGACGGACAGGCGTTCGCAGAGGTCGGCCACGGCACCGGGCCTGTTGTCCAGGGACACCGTGAGGACACCCGTCTCCTTTACTGGAATGCCCAGGCCCTTCAAGATAGGCCGCGCGGCGTCCGGAGCCTCTACGATCATGCGTAATACGCCATGCTCGATTGAGTCGGCCATGGCGATGCTTATGACGTTGATTTTCGCCTTGGCCACTTCCCGGAAGATTCGAGACAGTACACCCGGCTTGTTGGCCAGGAATATCGAGAACTGAACGCACCGTTCCATCAGCGACTCCCAGACGACATGCAGCGTTCTCCATCCACGCACAGGTACAGATAGTATAGCGTTTTCGGATCAGGACGCCACCCTGTGCGGTGAGCCCGCCTGCTAGCACCGTAGGTATTGCCTCGGCCGCTGCACGCGGGCAGGCACTAGATGTGAGTCCGTCTTGAGCGGCACCGGCGGCGAGACGCGCGCACGCTGATGAGCCCACCAACCATGACGGCGATGGGCCCGATGAGCCCGAGTCCGCACAGGCTGCCAGTGACGCGTTGACCGCGGTTCGTGTTCGCTTCTCTTGAAGGGATTAACGGGTCGAACGGAGCCTCATCGTCCGCATCCGCCACACCGTCGTTGTCGTCATCTGGGTCGCTGTTGTCCCCGACCCCGTCGTGGTCGCTGTCGAGCGTCTCGCCTGGATTCTGCGGAAACGCGTCTGCAACGTCGCCTACTCCGTCGCCATCGCTGTCTGCGTTCTCTTCGGGGTCCAAGGGGAACGCGTCGACATCATCGGCAACTCCGTCACCGTCGTCATCCTCGTCGGACTTGTTGCCCACGCCGTCGCCATCCGTGTCAAGAGACTCATCGGGGTCAAAGGGGAAGGCGTCTTCATCGTCAGGTACGTTGTCATTGTCGTCGTCGGGATCCGCGTTGTCCCCGGTCCCGTCGCCGTCAGCGTCCTCCCACTCGCTGGAGTCGTCAGGGAAGGCGTCTTCATCGTCGGCCACGCCGTCACCGTCACGGTCCGTTAGTGGGACGCCCTCGGTCCGCAGCGTAACCGTACCGCCTGTGATATTGCCCAGCGGTAACGAGAACTCCTCGGGGACCGGGAGGAAGCCGACCCAGAAGAACGCTCCGTCTCCCGTTCCCGGGTTGGCGGGTCCGAGGGCATCAAGCGTCCCTGTTCCGTTTACCGTGACCTCGAGCGTAGCCACGCGCACCGGGGTTGCGTCCAGGTTTACAATGCGGCCCTCAGCGCCGCTCAGGCCGGTAAAGGCTGCCTCCCACTGCAACCCACTACGGTCTTCGTCCGTGAGGTACAAGGCGGCGCTATCCAGTGAGTCGAACGTCCAGGTGAACGCGCCCAGCTCCAACGCGGGGCTAGTCAGGCTGAAGTCAAAGCGCAACTGCCTCACATCGGCAAGCGTCTCGCCCGCGTCGGCGGATAGGAGAATATCCACGAGTACGACAGATCCGGCGGGTACGGGGGCGGTGACGGGAGCGCCATCCTGATCGAACGGATCGAGGGTGATCGCGATGTCTGCCGACAACGCCGAACCAGACGTAAGGAGAATTGCAAAGAGCCCCGTGCCGTACCGTAGCATGACGAAAGCAACCACGCCCATGGCGTGGGCGGTGCACCCTCTGCGGCGCCGCACGCCCATCATCTCATTGTATTGTCGTTGTATTCCCGGGCCAACTCGATGGAAGTTGCTCCCGGCCCCGCACCGGCGCGATCACGGAGGACACTCTCCGTCGTCATGCGGGGCCTGCCCATCCCAGGCGCGCGGGAACTCGCCGGCCCCGTTGAGAAGATCAATAAGCCGGAGTACGTCCGCTCCAGTAGCGCTGCCGGAGTGGTCGATGTCACAACTGTACAGGCCGAACGGAGGTACGCAGTTCCGGTTCAAGCAGCAGTCGACCATCTCCCCAAGGTCGCCGGTATCCGAGACCAAGTCCGCCCCGACGTCACCGGGCAAAGACGTGAACGCGCCCGTCGCGTGCGTGGCTCCGCTCCAACTATCGTACCTCACCCGCGTCACCGCGCCGGGTGTGATGCGGCGCGCGAGTGTGATCGAGTACTCGCTGGTCCCGTCGCCCTTGGCGTTCTCCGCCACTCCCGCTATATCATTGCCGGTACGCTCGCTAAGCGTCTCACACAGGGTCCAGCAACGTGCATTAGCATCACTGGGCCCCTCAACGACCACGGTGTCGATTCCCTGCAAGACGCTTGCGTCGTCCACGTCAGTCGGCTGTCGAGCGTCGACCACTGAGGCAGGCGGATCAGACCAGATGACACCAGCGGCTCCCGCATCGGGGCAGCAGGGGGTCGGGGTGCAGGCAACGGCGTCGGCAGTGTAGTTCCCGCCTAGCGCCACACAGTCCGCCTGCGTATGGATGCTGCAGTCAGGCCCGGTGCAACATGCCCCTCGTGGGTCGCACGCCTGCAGGCACGATACATCACCCGGACGGAACCCGTCCACTGCCGGGCAGGCGGCCTCGACCGTATGCGGCATGCAGGTGCCGTCCAGCATACAGCAGGACCCGCGTGTGCAGTCCAGGTCGGTGCACAGGGCATTGTCTTGATACAGACCTCCCACCTGTTCGCAATCGTATCGCGTC
>JBHHXS010000091.1:0-12114 GCA_046757145.1 Phycisphaerae bacterium
GCTTTCCGACCTGCACGTGTCAGACCTGCTCGCGACCCTGCTGCGCGACTATGGTACGCGCCACCGGGACATCGAGGAAGTGCTGGATCGTCATTACCGGCACGTGAGCGACAAGCTCAACGGTCAGCCGCAGCTATCTCGCGAGCGCCGCTTGCTGATCGGCGCCTACTTCACGATGGAGTATTCATTGGAGTCGGTGGCGCTGTTCAATCCGTCACTGGTGCTTCATCCGGACCAGAGCGGGGTTGGGCCCGGGGAAGCGCGATTCGTGATGAGCGTTCGGGCGTGCGGGGAGGGCCATATTTCGTCCATCGAGTTTCGCGGCGGCGTGATCCTGCGCGACGGCACCGTCAGGATGGACCCGGTCTCGAGATTCGCTGTGACCGAAAGACCCGTCGAGGACAAGCTCTACAACACGGCCAGGTTCTTCCGCAAGCTGATCGAGATGGGTGCCTATAACCCCCTGGCCAACGGCGTGCTCAACAACCTGGACGATGAATTCACGATCGACGAGCTGCGCCGGGCGATCGACGCGCTACAACCGGAGACGGGTTATCGGGAGACGTATCAGGAGCTGGCGCAGAACATGATGTGGCTCGCGCATTCAAACTATCATCTTCACTTCTCGGCGGACACGGAGCTCTGCGAGCGCGTCATCTTCCCGGTCAACGAGAACGAGAGCCGTGGTATCGAAGACGCACGTTTCGTGCGCTTCACCGACGACGACGGAAGCACGATCTACTACGCGACTTACACGGCGTACAACGGCCTTCGGACGTTGCCGCAATTCCTTGAGACCGCTGACTTCAGGCATTTCAAGATCTACGCTCTAAACGGCAAATGCGTACAGAACAAAGGGATGGCCTTGTTCCCCCGCAGAATCGGGGGATGGTACTACATGATCTCCCGCCTCGACGGGGAGAACATGTACCTGCTCCAGTCGGATGACATTCATTTCTGGAACCAGTCGCGAAAGGTCCGGGCGCCGGTACAGCCCTGGGAGTTCATCCAGATCGGGAACTGCGGCTCGCCCATCGAGACCGAGCAGGGGTGGCTCCTGCTTACCCATGGCGTCGGACCGCTGCGACAATACTGGCTGGGCGCGTTGCTCCTCGACCTGGAAGACCCGGCGCGGGTGATCGGCCACCTGGATGAGCCGATGCTGGTCCCGACCGACGAGGAACGTGACGGGTACGTCCCCAACGTAGTCTACTCATGCGGCTCCATGCTGCATCAGGACAGACTCTTCATTCCGTACGCGATCGCCGACACCAGGACCTGCATAGCGATGGTGTCGCTGCCGGAACTCCTCGGGCACCTTCGCCGACATTGATTCGAGCTACGCCGACAAGGGTGTCGACTTGCCGGAGCAACGTGTCGGGTAGTCTTTCGGGCTTCCGTAGGTGACACCCGCCTTTCATGCGCCGCAGCAAGTGCGTAGCGGGGGGCCGGTACGCGATACACTTGACTGGCATGGATGTGTCCGACGAACCGTCGGCGTGAACGTCCGGCACGGGCAGCAGCGGGCATCGCGATGAGCTACTGGGCGGCTGGCGCTGCGATCCGAGCAGAAAACTCGGCTTCACGAGCCCGTGGCAGCGATCGAGACGTTCTTTGCCCGCCCGACCTCGTTGAGCTTTTCAACCAGATACTGCTTAGTCAAGTTGGTGCGGAGCACGATGGGGTCGTCCGGTCGGTTGGCAGGATAGATGAGATCCAAGGGAACGCCGGCGCGTTGATGTTTCTGTAAGATCGCGAAGATGCGCTCGTCTCCCGTTGTGTAGTCCCCCTGCAAAGGCAGAATGTTGAGCGCGGCGATTGCGCGACCGACCTGCGGCGTGTTGAACGCCAGCTTCTTGTTGGCTTTACAGACCGTGCACCACTCAGCGGTGAAGTCGACAAGCACAGTCCGTCCCGCGCGCACAGCCTCTTCAACCGCCCGTGGTGACCAGGGCTACCAGGGGACTTCGTACGAAGGAGGAGCGTAACCCCACCCGTAGATCAGGACGCCGGAAGCAACAACCAGCGAGGCCGCACCGCCGCGATAACGCCAGCGTGTAAGCCCGGTCATTGTGGCATCGACCATACCCAAGATCCAGCAGGCCATCCCGATCGCCACCAGGAACACAAGGGTAAGCTCAAGGCCCTTAACGCCTATCTGAGCAGTAAGCGGATGAAGCAGCCAAACGACCATGGCCAGGAGAAGGAAGCCCATAATGCGCTCGAACGTGATCATCCACGGGCCGGGTTTGGGTATAAAGCTCAACCAGCTGGGATTGGCCCCGAGCAGCACGTAGGGGCTGGCCATTCCCAGACCCGCGACGACGAACGCGAGGACGGCGATGTGTGAAGGCTGCTGCGTCGCCCACCCGAAAGCACCGGCAAGCAGCGGGCCCGTACATGCAAAGCCCAACACGGGCGCCAGGGCGCCCTTGCCGAACGAGGCTATCACCCCTTCGCGCCCGATACTTGCTTCGAGCTTTGCTGCTGCTGTGGGCGCCTGCAACGTGTAGACACCCAACATGCTCAGTGCCAGGGCCATGACTATCGCACCAAGTGCCACCACCACAGCGGGATACTGCAACACGTTGCGGCCTTGGGCTGCAAGTAAACCGAGAATGACGAAGAAGAGAACCACGCCGGCGCCGAAGGCCAGGCCCAAAACCAATGTGCGTCTGCGCGACTCGTGGGCCTGTTGAACGAAGCCGAGCACTTTGACGGACAACACAGGCAGCACGCATGGGGTGGCGTTGATGAATAAGCCATAGAGAAAGCATCCCAGCAGCAACCCGGGAAGTCCCAGCTTCTCAAGGAAGCGCCGGAGAGGATCTGCATCGCCAGGCGAATCAGAGCCTGCGTTGATGTCGCTCCAGCCGGCTGAGCGCCGCACTGCATCCGCACCGGACGTGCTCTGCCCGGCATCGCCCCCGGTAGGCGAAGGCGCCGCATCCGACGAAGGCCCGGCGCCTACAGCCGGCACGCTAACGCCGGCGCCTGGTACAGCGGGCTTCTCACCCTGCGTTACGGAAAACGCGAGCGCCTCCGGTGGACGACAATCTCCGCTGTCGTCGCACGCCTGGTACGTGAAAACACCGCCCAGCCTTGGTGGCGTGGCAAAGGGAGTCTCCGCGTCGACGCTGGCAGGCACGCGAATCACCATCTTTCCGGAGTACTCACTCACCTTGCCCAGCTTCCGATCGGTGCGAGTCGTCGGCTTTGGGAATATCGCCCTCTCAAAGTAGATGTCAGGGGTGCGTTCGATGAACAAATCACAGTTGGTCACTTTGCCCGATGCGGGTTCGTGCGCGTGTATGCGATAGCCCGGCGCCACCTCGACGTTGACGAGGAGCTCGAAGGATGTGCCCGGCAGCAGCTCGCTAGTCGACAGCGCCGGGGTGATCACGACGTAGTCGCTCCGGTGATTCGGCTGCGCGCTCCTGGCGCGCTCGAACAGCTCCGCATTTATGAGCTCCGGCGTGCTCCCTGACGGAGCTACGGGCAGCTCCAGGCGCTGCTCTGCGTCGCCCCAAACGCAGATCTTCTGGCAGATCAGGTACCTTACCTTTCCGGCAAGCGTTACCTTGCTCTTAGCTATGGTGGCGGGGGGAGCGATGCTCACGATCAGCGTGGGATCGCCCTCATGGATGTAGCTGGTCAGGCCTGCGGCATTCACGTGGCGTTTCGGAGTCGGGAACTGCAGTTCCCCAGCGGTGAACCCCTCAGGGAGCGTCCATTGCACTTTTGGAGGAAGCCCTGCATCGCCTCCGTTTTGCCAGTATATGTGCCAGCCCCGGTCTAGCTGAAAACGCCAGGCGACGTCGAACACTTTGCCGGGAACAACGGCGCTGACGGAGGAGACAAGGGTGACCTTGGCCCGCGCTCTCGGCTTATCCGCCTTGCCGCCGATTTGACCCAACGCTTCACGCGGTACGAGGAGGGCGATGCCTGCAAGTGCAATCAAGCCGACAGCGCTACGATAGATCCGGCCGTTCATGTCTCTCCCTGGTTGTGGTTCGAGTATTATGACCTTCCGCCCCGCCCGCCAGGCCCCTCGGGCATCATCGCGTCGTACCGCTTATACGTCGACAGCTCCTGATCGGTTCCCCAGGGCGTGGGCGGCCTCGAGCCGGCGCTGTAGGCCAACCAACCAGCCACACTGCTTTAAGTGGTAATAAATGCAGTTCGGGGAGCGGATCAACTGCCGAGCACACCTATACTCTCTGTTCGTTTTTGAGACAGAGTTCTGCCGCGCCCCTCCAGCTGTCCAGCCGCCTCGCTGATCGTCTCGCACAGTGTGGGATGCGGATGCACGGTCGACACGAGGTCATGCGCAACAGCGGCCATTTCCATCGCGAGCACACCTTCGGCAATCATCTCGCCCACATGCGGGCCACACAATCCAACCCCGATCAGGCGCTGCGAGGACTTCTCGAAGATGAGCTTGGTCAATCCGTCCGTTCGTCCCAAGGCAACGGCCCGGCCGGAGGCGCTCCAAGGGAGTTTAGTGACGATAATGTCGAGCTTGCGCAGTCTCGCCTGTGTCTCAGTGAGGCCGGCCCAGGCGATCTGTGGATCGGTGAAGACCACGGCGGGGATGGCCCGGGGCTCGAAAACCGCGTCCTTCCCGGCGATGATGTCAGCCACAACCATGCCCTCGTGGGAAGCCTTGTGCGCCAGCATGGGATTACCAATTACATCCCCAATTGCGAATATGCGCTGTGACGTGGTGCGGAATTGAGAATCCACGGTGACGAAGCCTTGGTCATCAACCTGCACTCGAGCTTCTTCCAGGTTGAGTTCGGCGGAGTTGGGAATGCGCCCGACGGCTACGAGCACCTTGTCGAAGCGCGTCCGCTCAGGTTTGTTCTTGCCGTCGAATCCGAGTTCGATTGCCCCCGCACGCTCCTTCATGCTGGTGACTTTGGTGTCAACGCAGATTTCGTTGAACTGCTCTTTCAGTCTTCCAAGAAGCGGGCGCACAAGGTCGCGGTCAACACCAGGCAACAGGCCTGACGTCATCTCAACAACAGTCACTGACGAGCCGAAGCCCGCAAAGACCTGTCCGAGCTCGAGCCCGATGTACCCTCCTCCAATCACGAGAAGAGTCTGAGGAATGTCCTCCAATTCCAACGCCGCGCGCGAGTCAAGCACACGCGGCGAGTCGACCTGTAGCCCCTGCAACTTCGTGGGCTTCGCGCCGGTGGCTATTATGGCACGCCGGAACTTGATGCGCGAGACATCCCCGCCTTGGACGGTTACGGTTCTGTCGTCGTCAAAGCGTGCGATGCCTGTGACACGCTCCACGTTGTGTTGTTTGCACAGGAGATCAAGCCCGTCGGCGAGTCTCTTGACGACTTGCCGCTTCCAATCACGAATCCCCTGCAGATTCAGCTTCGGTTTGCCGAACTGTATTCCCATGGCCTTGACAGCAGCCGCGGAGTGCATCGTCTCTACCATAGAGAGATAAGTTTTGGAGGGTATACACCCGCGATGGAGGCATACACCGCCCAGCAACGGCATGCTGTCAATAATGGTCGTCTGTATCCCGTTTGCCGCCGCCCGAAATGCTGCGTGATAGCCGCCGGGACCGCCTCCGATCACAAGCAGATTCGTATCCTGACTCAATTCGCCAACCACCATACGTGGTTCTCCTTCCAGGGATCGAGCCGTCAATCCAGCAGAAACCTGGCGGGTGTTTCCAAGTAGCTTACGATTTCCCTGGTGAAGCGAGCGGCGTCGGCACCGTCGGTGGCCCTGTGGTCGAATGATACGCACAGCGGCAGCTTGATCGTTTCAGCCAGTCGACCATCGCAGAGGATGGGTACCCTGCGCGATCGCCCCACAGCGAGGATCGCCACCTCGGGGTAGTTGATGATCGACGTTGCAAACACGCCGCCCAATGCACCGACATTCGATATAGTGAAGGTACCGCCCCGTAGATCGTCCACAGCGAACTTGTTGGAGCGAACCTGGTCCGCGATCGCGCGCATGGCCGTCGCTATGCCGCGCAGACTCAGGCGGTCAGCGTTTCTGATAACCGGCACGATCAAGCCGCGCTCGGTATCGACGGCAATACCCAGGTTGATGTAGTCCTTGTAGATGATCTGTCCGCCTTCCTCGTCGAAGCTCGCGTTGAAGACTGGGAACTTGGCCAAAGCCAAACAAGCGGCGCGTATCAGGAATGCCAGGGGGGTTATCTTGGGGTCGTTGCCAGTGGCCTCGTTGAGCCGGCGGCGCATTCGGTCCAGCTCGCCTATGTCCGCTTCGTCCATGTGCGTCACGTGCGGGATGGTGAACGCGGAACGAGACATCTGCTTCGCAATGGTCCTGCGGATCTGGTTGATGGGGACCCGGCGGATCGCACCCCAGTTGTCTTTGTCCAAGGTGCCCTTGAGCGCGGGGGATGAGGTTGGGCGTGGCGGAACTGCCCGCGCGGGAGCCCCGCCGGGCGACGCGGCAGGCTGAGCGGCGCCCGCATGCTTTTCCAGATCCTCTCGCGTGATGCGCCCTCCTGGGCCCGTTCCGGAGACGGCGTCGAGGTCGATACCCAACTCGCGTGCAAGCCTCCGCACCGCCGGAGCCGCCGGCGCGCCGGTTGGGCGGGGCGGGTGGGGCGGGGGCCGGCCCGCCCCCGCCGCCCCCACGACCGGGGACTGCTGTCTTGCAGGTGGCGCAGACGGCACAGGTGACGCATCTTGGGCGGGCACCAGCCTCTCCGACGCCCCACCTCCGTTTTCGTCGACGGTGATGACTACGTCGCCGACATTGACAACTTGCCCTTCTTGCACGGCTACCGCGACGACGGTCCCGGCGTAAGGAGACGGGATCTCGACCGCAGCTTTATCCGTCTCGACCTCCACGACGTACTGATCCAGCTGTATCGTATCGCCCGGCTTTACGAGCACACGTACGATCTGGGCTTCTGCTATTCCCTCTCCCAGGTCAGGCAAAACGAATTCCCGTGCCATCAGCCAACTCCGATCGGCAAGTCAATGATCAAAAAGCCAGCACCTGCCGGGCCGCATGTGTGATCCGCTCCACGCTGGGCAGGTACGCTCGCTCCCGCGCGAAATAGGGAAACTGCACATCATAACCGGTAACGCGATAAATCGGCGCTTCCAAGTGCATCAAGACGTTCTCAACAATGCGGGCGACGACCTCCGCGCCGATCCCGCAGGTGCGCGGAGCCTCATGTACGACCACCGCACGCCCCGTTTTAGCGACGGATCGTACCAGTGTCTGCGTGTCGAGGGGAGAAACAGTCAGTAGATCGACCACCTCAGCGGAGGCGCCGTCGATCTCGGCAAGGTCGTCGGCTGCCTCCAGCGTCGGGCGCGTCATCGCTCCGTATGCGATGAGTGTGATGTCGCTCCCCTCGCGCGCGACATGCGCTTCGCCGATCGGCATCGTCTCCGGTTCCTCCGGGATCTCCTCCTTGAATGAGCGGTAGACGGCCTTGGGTTCAAAGAAAATCACCGGATCGGGTGTGCGGATCGCCTGTAGAAGCAGCCCGCGCGCGTTCCGCGGACCCGAGGGGATCACCACTTGCAGACCCGGGGTATGTGCATAATAGGCCTCGCGGCTCTCGCTGTGGTGTTCGATCGCGCGGATGCCGCCGCCGTAGGGCATCCGGATCACCATGTCCATCGCGAAGCGCCCGCGCGTCCGGTTGCGGTAGCGGGAGACGTGCTGCTCGACCTGGTGAAATGCCTGGTAGGCGAAGCCGGAGAACTGCATCTCCGCGACCGGTTTCAGGCCGTAAAGCGCCAGACCGATCGCACCGCCGACGATGGCACCTTCCGCCAGAGGCGTGTCTAGCACGCGCTTGTCACCGTATTTCTTCAGCAGCTCCGCCGTCACGCGGAACACGCCCTCGTTGCGCCCGATATCCTGCCCGAGAAGTACGACGGCATCGTCGGCGCGCATGGCCTCGTCCATGGCTCGGTTCAAGGCAGCTACCATGGTCATCAGCGGCATGTAAAGATCCTTACCGAATTCCGCGAGCGTATCCTTCTCGTTCCAGCACGGCCAGAAACTCCTCTCGCTGTTCGATCAACTCCGCTGGAAGCTCCGCGTAGATGTAGTCGAAGCAATCGATCGGATCAACGTCGCGGGAAGCCTCGTAGCGCTCGACGGCAGCGGCGACCTCGTCCATGGCATCCCTCTCGATCTCACCGATCAGCTTCCGATCTAAGGCTCCTCGCCTGACAAGATAATCTTCGTAGCGAGGAAGAGGGTCGAGCTTCTCCCAGCGGGCCACCTCCTCGGTCGAGCGGTACTTCGTCGGATCATCAGCCGTCGTATGCACGGCAAGTCGATAGGTAACCGCCTCGATCAGTGTCGGCCCTCCGCCCGCCTTTGCCCGCTCGACCGCCTCCTTCGTCCCGACGTATACGGCAAGAGGATCATTACCGTCGACCTGCAGCCCATCGAAGCCGTACGCCAGCGCTTTTTGGGCAAGAGTCTCGGACGCCGTCTGAACCTTGCGCGGGACGGATATCGCCCATTGGTTGTTCTGGATCAGAAACACAACCGGCAGATGGTATGCGCCCGCGAAGTTCATAGCCTCATGGAAATCGCCTTCGCTCGTCCCGCCGTCCCCGCAGAAGCACAACACCGCATGGCGGTCGCCGCGCAACACCATCCCCCACGCGATGCCCATGGCGTGGAGGAGTTGAGTGGAGACGGGGACGGCAATGGGAAGGTCGTTCACGCCCTCAGGGGCCAGGTTGCCCTCCTCGTACCCCCCCCAGAACTGCATTATTCTCAACATGGGCCAGCCTCGATGATACATGCAGCCGGGTTCGCGGAAGGAATAGACGATCCAGTCCTCGGGCTCCATGACGACGCCCGCGGCACAGTGGCTGGCCTCGTGGCCGCGGGCAGGCCCGTAGGTGCCGATGCGACCTTGGCGCTGCAGGTTAATGCATCGCTCGTCCAGCTTTCGGGTGGCGACCATGAGGCGGTAGATTCTAAGCGCCAGATCGATGTCGAGCCCGGGATCGAGCGCTTCATCGAGCACTCCCGCCCCGTCGAGAATCGAGAGGTATTCCGCCTTCGGTTTCAGGTTTATCAGCCTTCGCGGCACGTGGCACTCCCTTTTCCGTTCATTCCAATCCGGGTTGCTCCTTGGCCCTTGTCTCCGTGGCAGGGAATTGTAACCGTTCGAGGACAACGATGCACGCGACGCTCGAGGGTCTGGCAGACGGCCTATTGCTCCCGTCTCGTGACACTTGCCGGTTACTCCGGGCGCCTATCGCGCGTCGTCAGAGCGAAGCCAAGCAGAGCAGCGGCGGCGAGATTGATGGCAGCCAGCCATAGGCTGAGCGATATGAGCATCCCATCCTCAAAACGGTGGAACTTCTCGATTATCACAAGTGCGATGGGCGCTGGGCCCGGTACGCGCACCAGCGAGGTAGTGGGCACCTCCGCGATACACAGCGCCGCTACGATCGCCACGGCGCTGGCCAGCGTCGGCCAGCACATCGGGATATGTATACGCCCCAGAACGCTAAGCTCGCCGGCGCCGTCAGTCCGGGCCTGTGCGGTCACATCCGCGGAGCAGGCACGCCTGACCAAGATGGCTACGACGACGCCGATCCAGCCGAAGCGCGACACGTACCCGAGTGCGACTATGGGCCAATGATCAAACAGCGCTCTGGTAGCGTTATGATTATAGGCCGTCACCAGCGCCGCCCCCACGACGGCGCCTGGTATCGCTCCGAACGCTGCCAGCAAGACGACTGCTGCGGCGCGTGCCCGGCGCACAGCGACGACTCCCACCCCCATGGCCACCACGGCCAAGCCGCTGATGCCGCCCAGTGCCATCGACCACGCCAGGTCCGGCGCATAGGTCACAAACGCTTCCCGGAGCACCGCGGGGGATTCCAACTTGAGGACAAGCGTACCGACGGGGAGCATCCAGCTCGTAACGAAGCATATCACCGCGAGCACGACGATATGCCGGGCCGTCGCGTGTCGTGCGTGTCTAGCCGAACCGCCCTCGTCGACCAGGGAACATCGACGCCACGCTATGAACAGTGCGAGCAATGCGATACAGGTTGTCACAAGCACGGGGATCGACAGCCATATGGTGTCCATCACGCGGTCGGAGCTGGCCGCCCAGCCCAAGAGTTCGGTTTGATAGACCATCAGGCCGCATGCGTGCGGCACTCCATAGTCACCGATGAAGAGCACGAACAGGATGACCGCGCTGAGCGCCATGTAGCGCGCGAGCAGCGGCAGAGCCACGTGCAGGAAGGCGACAGCGGGTGAAGAGACTATAAGGGCGGCTTCGTAAGCTTTCCCCCCTCCTCGTGACCAGCCGCTGCCTATCAGCATTGCCGGGATCGGCCACGACCACGACGCCCAGACCCAGATACACCTTAGCTGCGGATCACATGTATCTGGCAGCAGGCGCTCCCACCCGAAGGCGTAGACCATCGGCGGGCACAAGAGCGGCGTCGCCAGCAGCGCCACGACAACCGGGTGGTCGACAAATGCGCGAAGCTGTCCAACCACATATGCGCCGGGCAGCGACACGAGCACGCATGCGGCAGCCGCTACCCCAGCCATCCACGTGCTCCGCCACAACAGGGTGAGCTGCCGCGAAGCGAAGGTGAAGCCACCGTCGGGCGACTCAGCCTGCGTCACGGCAGTCCACGCGAGCGCCAGGGTGGGTAACACCACCGCGAGCGCCAGAACCCCCCACGCTCCGGACAACAGTGCCACGCTGGCCGGACTCGTCCTCACCGCAGCAGGATTTCCCGAACGGCCTCGACCGCCCCAGGCATCGCGTCGACGATCTCGTCATACGCGATGGTGGACTCCGGCGGCCAGGGCAAGTTGAGCTCCGTACGAAGTGCCTTCCGTACAGGCACGTTACGCGACTCGCTCTGGGCTAACATGCGCTCCACTTCCGCCGATATGAGAAAGTCGACGAGTCGACGGGCACCTTCGAGATTGGGCGCCCCCTTGATGATGGCCACCGAGCAAGGAATCAGGATTGTGCCTCCGCCTCCCATATCCGGATAACACAGATCCAGCGAAGCACCACTTCTCTGTGCCACCCAGACGTCATCGGTGTCGGTTAGAGCAAGCACTGCTCTTCCGGCAATGACTTCCCTTACCGCCGCACTATTGCCGTCCACTACTCGCATTCCGCCGTCGCGCATCTTGCGCAGCCAGTCGCGCATGCCGTTTCCACCCCACATTGCGGCCATGGCGGCTACGTGGCCTCGCGTCGTGCCGAACAGGGGGTTGGCCATAACTGCGGTCTTCACGTGGGCGGGCGAAGCGAGCTCCTTCCAGGACGTAGGAATCTTATCGCGGGAGATGCGCTGGGGATCGAACGCCAGAACGCGTGCGCGCGCGGCCAACGCTGTCCAGCGGTGCTGCGGATCGCGGAATCGTTCCGGTATGTCCGCTGCCGCCGGGGAGACGTAGGGCTCAAGCAAGCCCTGCCTCGCTAGACGGATGGTGTTGAATAGCTCGCTCGACCAGAATACGTCGGCGCGCGGCCTGCCCGCGCGCGCCTCGCCCGTGATCCTATTGACTAGCCCGGTTGTTTTGCCGGCTTCGGAGTCGAATATCACCGATAGTTCGGTTCCCGTACGGGCACGGTACCGATCGAGCACGCTGCGCCCGAAGGACTCGTCGATGCTGCAATACACGGTGACCCGGCTTGTGGTGCTGTCGGCTGAGGTACCCGTACGCTCGCATCCCATCCATGCCAGCGCAGCCGCTGAAACCACTGCCGTGCTCGTTCTCCCGGTCGACACAACCGCTGTCCTTGGCGAGCGGGGTGGCTCTTAGATTGATTCATATCGCCTTGTAACCGCGAGACGAATCTTACCAGAAGACGCTCCGCATGGCGCAACACGGCGCAGGCGCTGTGTTGCGCGTCCGTCGATCTAATCCCGGGATGCGATCGCCCGTGCGGCATGGCGGCTGCAGGCGGCTTGCCACTCCGGACGACCAAATCCGTCTCGTCTCACCCAGCCGCACAGCCCAAGACGCGGGTGCGCCCATGACGCTGGGACGCGGGGGCAGGGACATAGAATCTGTGAGAAAAAAAGGAGCCGCACGCCCACGTGGGGCCCTGTCGTCATGGGG